>JACRCY010000500.1 GCA_016218785.1 Deltaproteobacteria bacterium | reverse complement strand
TCCGCGCCGGGGACCTCGTCCACCGCCCCGGCGGCCTGGGCGTCCGGTGCCGAGGCGAGGGCGGCCACGAGCTGCCCGACGTCGCGCGGGCCCCCCGCCACCACCCCGCAGGCGGCGAGAGCCCCGGCCATCTCGTCGGCCGACTGGAAGCGGTCGCCCCGGTCGCGAGCGAGGGCCCGGCGCAGCACCGCCGCCACCGGCGCGGGGAGCGTGGGATCGACGTCCAGGGGGTCGTGTGGAGTGCCCGCGCAGATGGCCCGCAGCAGGGCCGCCTCGGAGTCGGCCTCGACCGGCAGTCGCCCGAGCAACGCGACGTAGAGCACCACCCCCAGCGAGAACAGGTCCGAGCGTCGATCGACCGGAAGCCCCGAGGCCTGCTCCGGCGACATGTACGACAGCTTGCCCTTCAGCGTGCCCGGCTCGGTCCGCGCCGTCGCCAACATGGCCTTGGCGATGCCGAAATCGCCGAGCTTCACGTCCCCGTTGCGGCCGAGCAGGATGTTGCTCGGGCTGACGTCCCGGTGGACGATGTTGAGCGGCTCGCCACCGGGGCCGCACCGGTCGTGCACGTACGCCAGCCCCTGGAGCACCCCGGCGGCGACGTACGTCGCCAGGGGCGGCTCGAGCCGGCCGCGCTGGCGCAGCGCGCGCCGCAGGTCCACCCCCTCGACGTACTCCAGCGCGAGGAAGTACCCGCCATCGGCCTCGCCGAAGTCCAGCACGCTGACGACGTTGGCGTGGGACAGCGAGGCCATGATGCGGGCCTCGTCGATGAACATGCGCCGGCACTCGTCCTGGGACGCCAGCTCGGGGCGCATGAACTTGACGACCGTGCGCCGTTCGAACCCGGCGGCGCCGCGGAGCACCGCGACGTAGAGGTCGGCCATGCCCCCGGAGGCGAGCTTCGACAGCACCCGGTAGCGCGAGCCGATGTCGACCTGCTGGCGGTCCATGACGCCCAGGGGCGCCGCGCGGGCGCCGTGACCAGCATACCAGGGGCGGGGGAGCTAATCGAGTCGACGGGCGATCCCGGCCTCGAACGTGACGACGTGCCGGCGCGCCTGGCCCGGCTCGAGCGTCACCGGCCGCTGGCTCGTGGGCGGATCGTCCTTGAGCCGGAAGAGGGTGTTCGCCTTCGGGCCGGCGACGTAGAAGTCGAGCGCGTAGCCGAGGCTCATGACGAGGTCCCACTTCCGCCCCAGCGCCACGGCCGCGCCGAGACCCGCCGCGGGACCGATGAGCAGGGCCGACCGGCTGCCGAGGTCGGTCGGCAGCGGTGTGAAGATCGCGGCCGAGCCGAGCGGCAACGTGAAGCGCGGCGCGCTGAAGGCGCCGTAGCGGACGTCGAGACCGAGGGCGGCGAAGGGACGCCAGGAGCGGCGCTCGAACGGGGTCCAGCGGAGCTCGATCTTCCCCGGTATCTCGAAGGAGCCCTCGACCAGCGCCACCTGGGTGTCCACGGCCGGATCGACGAGGGCGACCGATGCGCCCGGGGCGGCGAAGCCCAGGCGCACGGCGAGCGCGAGGGAGCGCCGCAGCGCGATGCGCAGGCCGACGCTCATGCCGCCGAGGGCTCCGGTGCCGGCCGCGGCCGCGACGCTGCCGCTGAGCCAGAGCTCGAGGTCGACGGCGCGCGGCTGGCCCGCGGCCGGCGCCGGCGGGGGTGGCGGCGGCGGTGCGAGCTCGTTCTCGAGCTGCGCGACGACCGCCTCGGCCACGCGCTCCGCGCCCGCTGTGGCCGCCGGCCCGGCCACGCGCCGCAGCTCCGCCGGGCGGGCCACGCGGCGGTACTCGAGCCCGCCGGCCGGCATCACCCGCACCACGACGTCGGCGCCGACGGCGGCGCCGACGGCCTCGATGTGAGCCGGGTTGGCGAAGTCGACCGAGCCCGACCCGGCCAGCAGTGCGACGAGCTGGCTGGCGAGCTCGCTCGAGGCGGCGTGCACCAGGAAAACGCGCTGGGTCTCGACCCGGCCGGCCGCGATGCGCACCCGCGCCGCCCAGTCGCGCGAGCCGATGCGCCGCACGCAGAGCAGGTGGTAGCCCTCGGGCGCGTTGACGGTCAGCGGTGTCAGCCCCGCCCGCCTGCCGTCCAGGTAGACCTCGGCCCCGTCCGGATCGCTGGTGAGGGAGATCGCACCCGTCGGCGTCGCGCCGAGGTCCGCCCGGACCTTCTCGAAGAGCGCCACGGTCTCCGGCGGGAAGTAGGCCGCGTCGATGGGCCGGCGCGCGTCGACGAAGAGGCTGCTCAGGAAGCGCTCGCGCGCCCGCCCCGGGTCCTGCGTCGCGGCCTGGACCACGCCCATCCAGAAGGAGAGCTGCGCGGCCAGCTCCGCGCTCTCGGGACAGGCCAGGGCGTTGAGGCGCGCGTTCTCGACCTCCTGCAGCAGGCGGAGCGCATCCTCGACGGCGAGTCGGCGGTAGTGCTCGCGCACCCGGCCGAGTGACTCGTCCACCTCGCGGCGCAGCTCGTCACTGCGGACGTGGCGCGGCGGAGCCGCGAGGGCGGTGCGAAAGCGGTCCTCCGGGACCAGCCCGAGCCGGGCGCTCTGCCGCAGGCACGCGGCGACGGAGTCCGCCAGGAGCCGCTGCACCTGCGGGGCCGTCGCCGGCGGGGGCAGGAGCAGCACGCGCGTCCTCGCGCCCGCTTCTGCCGCGGACGGGCTGGCCAGTCCGGCGAGCAGGACCAGGCAGGTGCGCCACCTCCGCGGAACACCCGCTGTCACCACGGCGGTGATCATATCACTGCTCCGCCCTCGGGCGGCAGCGTCCTCACGGCCCACACAGGCCGGTCGCCGAGTTGCAGGTCGGCACCTGCGGCGGGCACGGAGTGGCCGGGTTGCGGCAGTCGGGAACGCACCAGCCGGCGCACGGCGCGGGCGCCGCGCAGCAGACGAAGTCCTGACCGCACGTCCCTCCGTCCGCGCAGGACGGTGGGCCGCCGTCGGGCAGGCCGCCATCCTGGGTCCCGCAGCCCTGCCTGGCGTTGACGAGATCAGCGGATATCCCTTCTTCGGGAAGGAGCTCCTGCTCCACGACCTCCGATACGGTCCTGCTCTTCAGGGCGCTGGCGTCGCTTGAGTGCAGGAAGTCGATCCACGGATAGAACGACTGGGCGTCGTTGGAGGAGCTGTGGAACACGGCGCCGTAGACCTCGCCGGCCCCCATTCCGTTGAAGACGCCCTTGGCCGCCTCGACGTCGTGGTACGCCTGGAAGTGCGCAAGCCACTTCCTGGGGATGCCGTCGTAGGTCCCGGCGGAGATGTACTCGTTTCTTCCTTTCTCGGGGCCGAACGCGTCCCCCTCCTCGACCCCGGGGGCGCCGTGGTTGGCCCATCCGGAGCACGTGTCATGGACGATCTCGTCGGGGAGCTCGGTCTTGTCGGCCTCGTCGTTGGTGCACCCGGCCTTCACGTCCGGGTTGAGCTTCTTGAGCTTGCCGATGTAGTCGGCAAGCGTCCCGAGATACTCCTCGGGCGGGTCCTTGCCTCTGCACACCCTCATGGCCAGCGCTTCGTCCCTCGGGTAGCCCGAGTATCCGTCCCAGCCGCCGTGGTATACGCCGTGGTGGTGCGCCGCGATCTCGTGGCCCTCCTGCTTCCACGACTCGAGGTCGGCGACCCTGCCGCTGTCGGCCGTGATGTAATCGGACCATTGCGCGGTGAACATGAGCGTGAGCTTGATGCCGTACTGGTTGGCCTGTTCTATCATCTCCTTGAGGACAGTGTTGCTCTGGCCGATCTGGGGGCTGTATTGCGGCTCATTGTGAATGGCAATGAAGTAGTACGGGAAAGCGCCGCCGTCGCTGGTACCGTCGGCGCCGTCGCCCGGCGCGGCATCGATCGAACCATCCGGCGAACCATCCGGCGAACCATCCGGCGCCAGGGGCGCGCTCGAACACCCTGCCACCATGACTGCCGCCGCCGTCCAGAGAGTCACCAGGAACAAGCTCCTCATCAGAAACCTCCTTTCGTTTCCGACCTCCCTCAGCGGTGCCTCGCCGGCTTGAGGCTCCAGCTCACCCCCGGGAACCGCGGCATCGACGCGGCGTTGAGCAGATCAAGGGTTCCGGGGAACATCTCGCATGGTTCGGCCTGGATCGTCTCCGGGAGGGGTGCCCCGGCGAGTTCGGCCAGCACCCGGGCCGCGGCCAGCAGGAACTCGGCGGCGTTCAGCGTCTTGCCCCCGGCCGAGACCTGGGCCGGGATGATGTCCCGCGGTGTCTCCGTCCAGTCCGCGGGACCGAGGGTGGATGAGAGCGAGCGGGCCAGCTCCAGCAGATCCTGCGCCTCGATCGAGAAGGATTGGGCCAGCCCGGTGGCATCCTCCAGCGGACCCCGGGGCACGCGCAGGGTGACGGTCTCCGGAAGACTCCCGCCATCGGCGTAGGCCGCGAGCGACTGAACCAGAAGCGACCAGGCCTCCGCCAGCGTGTAGTAGCGGCCTTCGGCCAGCACGAAGTCGGGGGGGCGCGCCGGAGAATCCTCCTTGCAAGTCCTCGGCCACAGCGACCACGCGGTCGATGGGGATCTGCTGGCCGGTCTCGTCCAGGAACAGCTCCTTCAACGCCGGTGCCGAGACGAACCGGCTCCCGGGATGGGCCGACAGGAACGTGCCCGCCAGGTACTCGAGGTTCGCGAAGCTGTTTTGGTATTGAGCTTCTTTCTCCGGCTCGGATCGGAGAAGGTTCGGGGGGAGCTCGGGATCGTCCGGGTGGGCGTAGGCGTAGTTGGTGGGGCTCTCGATCGCGTACAGGAACTTGGGGGCGATGATCACATTGAGAACCTGGACCGCAGTCGGTTCCATCTTGCTCATGGCCTGGTCCAGGGCCTCCTGCGGTACGCTCACGCTGAGCAGGCCTACGCCGTCGACCGGGTTCCCGTCGTTGATCCGCAGCTTCCCGTTCATCCAGAAGAGCCCGCAGGGGGTGCGACGCTCGGGGCACAGGCGGGTCATGAGGGCCTTGACCGCCTCCGTGTAGCCGGGGTGGGTAGGGGCGCCGTGGTCGGCGAAGCCGAACATGACGTGGTCCGACTCCAGCGAGTCCACGGCGTGGATCTGGGCCTGGTCGGCCCCGAACCCGCTCACGATGCGGGCCTTCCCGAAGGTCTGCTGGACGAGCTTGAGGCCCCCGGTCCGGTTCGGATCGATGCCTCCGCGCACCGGGTCCTTGCCGAGGGTGAGGAGTTCGAGGCTAGCCTGCACAATCTGGCTCCAGGAAGCACCCGGGTAGTCGAGATTGGAGATGGGGGTGTTGTCGAAGGTCGGTTCGTGGGCCCCGTGGTAGCCGATCTGGAAAGTCTCCCCGTCCTGCAGGTAGCCCCTGATGAAGTCCAGAAGCCCGGTCTCTCCATTCCGCCCGGCGATGGTTTCGGTGTCCGCGCCCATGAACTCCACCGTCCAGGCGACCTTGGCCTCGGGGTGGTTGCCGGCCAGCTCGGCGATGGCCGGGAAGAACCGGAAGAAGCGCTCCTCGCTGAGGTCGTGGTTGATATGATCCTCGGTGTGGGTGAAGAGCAAGAAGTAGATGGGGGGCGCTTGGCAGGTTTCCGCTAGGCAGACCTCGCCGGACAAGCAATCGTCATCCGTGCTGCAAGCAGAACACGCGCCGCAGTCTTCCTCGCAGGACTGGCAGCTCTCGTCTCCGGCGCACACCGAGTCCCCACAGCCGCCAGCCTGCGAGGCACCCCCGCAGCCGGGGGCCAGCGCCAGCAGGACCGGGATCAAGAGCCCCGTCGCTTTCCTCATTGACGCACCCCTTTCCGTTGCCTCTTCCCTACCGGCACAGACCAGTGGACTGGTCGCGACTCGGCCGCTCCGCAGGGCAGGCGGTGCCGCCGTCGGGGCGCGGGCCGCCGTCGGGCGCGGAGTCGCCCCCGGCTGCGTCAAGAACCCGCCCGAAGGGGCGAAACGCGAGTCAGAGACCAAAGAACTCCTCGAGGTTCCGGCCCCAGACCGCCTCGCCCTCCGCGGTGGCGTGGCAGCCGTCGGCGGCCACCTGAACGGCGGAAAGCGGCGTGAGCAGCGGGCCGCGCTCCACCAGGCCGTCGGCGACCAGCCGGTCGACGAACCCGTGGAGGACGGCGGGCGAATCGGCGGCGTTGCACATCAGCGAGCCGTCGCCGGGAAACTGCGGGGACGCGGACGCGTAGACCGGCAGCCCCGGAGCCAGCTCGCGGATCTTGTCCGCCACCGCCGCCACCTCATCGTACGCTGCGGTCGCGGAGTCCGCACTGGCGCACAACTCCCACCAGACGGCGCGCGGGGGGTAGCGGGCCAGCAGCGCGGCGAACGTGTCCCAGCGCCCGGCGCCGGAGGCGAGATCGTCGATCCACCCCGCCAGGCTGCCGCCGGGGTACCCCGTGCCCGAGGCGGGGCGGCCCATCTCGTCCACGGGCCAGAAGCCGTCCCCGCCGCGAGCGACGTAGCCGTTGATCGCGTTGAGCGTGATCGAGCAACCGACGCCGCCGAGCGACAGCGGATCGGAGGCGTTCGCCGCGTCCGGTGGCGGCGCGTCGCCGGCATCCCCATCCGCCGCGTCGTCGGGTCCGGCGGGACCGGAGTCGCCGCACGCCGGCGCCAGGACGAGGACGGCGAGGACGACCGCCCAGCCGGGTTGCGAGAAGCACCGCCCGCGCGTCGGCGTTGATCGTTCGAGGCGTTCGCAGTTCATGGTTCTCTCCTCCTTCCGGGGTCGGGCCGCCTCTCGGGCCGCCAAGGCGACACGAGCCGGAGCATGGTGCCTGCATCAGGGCCCGCACCCGCCGGTCGTCGCGTCGCAGGTCGGGCGGTCTGCGGGACAGGTGAACCCGGACGTGCGGCAATCCGGGACGCAGCGGCCCACGTCGGTGGCGCATACCTGACCTTCCGGGCACGCCGGCCCGCCCCCGCACGACTCGCCGGTTGACTCGCCCAGCGCCAGGATGGCGTCGCACTCCCCGGCCGCGCACAGCACCGCCGACCCCGGTCCCACCGGGGCCGAGGCGGCGCTGACCTCGGTCGCTGCTCCGGTCGCGAGATCAACCCGCCGCAGCGTCGCCGCCCCGAGGCTGGAGGCGTCCAGGACGCCGGAGGCCTTGGCCGCCACTGCCAGCAGCAGCGCGTGGCCCCCGGCGGTCAGGCGGAAGATCCGCACGCCTGCGGGCCCCGGAATCTCGGAGTCGAAGTCCGTAGCCCGGAGGTACCGGTTGGCCCACTCGAGGTATGGGTAGGCCGAGTAGTCGACCGTGGCGTACGCGTAGTTGAAGGAGGAGACGCCCGGATGTTCCTGCTCCCAGGCGAGGTACTGGTCGCGCACCTCCGCGTAGCCGGCGAAGCGGGCCGGCGCGATCCCGGTGGGGCCGGGCTCGGTGACGAACTGGCTCAGCCATGGGATGATCGCCTCCACCGCCGCCCGGTTCTCGGACCCTGGATCGATGTCCTGCGTATGCAGGCCCCAGCCGAAGTCCCAGACCTTGGGAGGCTGGCCGGTGCTGGAACGGTAGAGCCAGTTGACGTAGAGCATCAGGAACTCGGCCTGCTTGTGCGGCACCCGCCCGTCCTGCCAGACGCCGCTGTGCTCGCCGACGTTGCCGATCACCTGACCCTGCGGGATGACCACATACTTGGCTGGATCCTCGGTGAGCGGCTTGGACATGTCCTGCCGGAATACGTTCCACGGGGGATGGCCGAACAGTCCGTACATGCCCGCCTGCTCTCCTCCTCCTCCCTGGTGGACTGCGTAGTGATACTCGGACATGAGCTGCTCAAAGAGAGCCGCATCGGCTGGGACGTGCGACCCCATGGCGAAGTTGACCGCCTGCACATCCGCCTCGCTGGTCAGACTCAAGGCGGCGCTGGCTGTGGCATCGGCGAAGCGCCTGACGTCGGCGAACACCTGCCGGGCCTCGGTCTCGCCTGCCGACATCGGCACCTGCTCCCAGTGATTGACGCTCTTCCAGACTTGACCGTGGGAGTGGGAGGAGAGCATTCCCCCGCTGGCGTAGAGCCGCCGCAGCACCGGAAAGCAGAGGTCCTTCTCCGAGTCCTCGGCGCAGAATTCCCAGAACGGGCCGACCGCGAGGTAGGAGATCTTCCCTCCGTAGGGCTCGACCGTGTCGAGCAGCCAGGTTGCGTTCTCGAGCTGCGTGCGGAAGTTGGTCAGGCGTTGCTCCAGCGGCAGCTCGGGCTCGGTTGGACTTAATGCGGTGAGCTTCCAGGGATCGGTGTGCAGGTCGAAGGTGATGTTGATGGGCGGCTGCGCCGGCTCCTGCTGCTCCTGGTCCCCGCCGGCATCCGCCGGACCTGTCGTCGAATCGCCGCTGCAGGAGGCCGTCAACAGCGCCGCGACCGCAAGGAAGATTGTCACGCACCTCTTCATGGCTCCCTCCAGTTGCGCGGCTGGCCCATGACGCCAGGCGCGCCGCTCAAGGCTCGATGTGCAAGCAAGTCCGGTCATCCGTCTCCGTCGAGAAAGCGTGCCAACCGATCCTGATAGAGGGGGGACAGGTTGCGGCGCGCAAACCCGACCGAGATTCGCTGGGCCTGCCGGGTTTCATGATGGGCGGTCCTCCATGATCGGTCATCGCGAGGCCTCCCACTGCCCGAATGCCTGGACGATCTCGCCGACGGTGGCCCAAGACACCCCCGAGCCCCGCCCCTCGATGTACCCCAGGAAGGCCTCCAGCGCCGCAATGGCCGTCTCGTCCACGGGTGCCGTTCCGTCGTAGCCTTGGTGGCCGCCGACACAGTACTCCACCTCGTGGCTTACCCACCCCCAAGCGGTGATTCGGTCCTGCCGGTCCAGGGCGACCGCGGCCTCGAAATACGGTCGAAGCTTGTCGAAGTGGCACGAGGTGAAGGGGCCGGCAGAGGTCGTGCAGCCGTTGGTCAGCCAGTCCCCCCCGACATGGTCAACGTAGACCAGGGGCCCGTCGGGATCGTGAAGGCAAAACGATGGGACAGACGTGGCGTCGGGCCGCCAGGGATGGGGCAAGTTCCACGTCCGGGGGTAGACAGTGTTTCCGCCCAGTCCCCAATCCGCGCAGTTGGCGATCTCCGGGGGTGCATGACTGTCCAACGGGTTGAAGTTGTCGGTCAATGCCGTGTACCCCGCAGATGCCGCCATGTCGATGCTGCCGCGAGCGCCGAGCGTCGTGGGAGGTTGCACCCCGGCGGCGGCAATGGCCGCGCTGGTCCTGCGCCACTGGTCGTCCTGGAAGCTATGTGCGTGCGCCGCAACCTCGTGTCCGCGCCTGGCCAGCTCCACGAGCAGGTTGTCGGAGGCTCCTTCATACTGGACTGCCCCGTCCGCCACCAGCTGGAGGATCTCGAAGGTCCCCTTCGCCCCGTGATCTTCCAGGGTGTCGGCAAGCCGTCGCACGGTCCTCGCGACACCGAGGTACTCCTCCTGGGTGGCGGGCTGGAACTCCGGCCGGCCTTCGGGGCCATGGACATGGACCACATAGAACACGAAGAGGGGTTCGCCTCCGGTGCAGGCCGGATCACCTGCGCAGTCGGGCCCGGCGTCCGCGCCGCCCGCGTCCGCCGCGGATGTTTCGATTGCGTCCCCGCCGCACTGCCAGAGAAGCGCGCCGGTGAGAAGCATGCACAGAGAACCCAACGCTGCCCTGGTCTTCATTTCTTCATCTCCTTCAAGGCCCGCACAGGCCCGTGTTCTGGTCGCAGTTGGGCGCCTGCGGCGGACACGGTTGGCCGCCGTCCACCCGGCAGTCGGGGACGCACCGGCCCGCGCACGGCTGCGGCGGCGTGCAGCAGATGGTGTCCGGCGGGCACGAACCTCCGTCCGCGCAGGACGGCGGGCCGCCGTCGGGAAACCCACTGTCAGGGAAGCCGCCGTCGGGCACACCGCCGTCAGGCAAGGGGAGTTCATACCGGAACGGCTCGCTGTTGTACTGGGTGCGCCAGAGAGCCAGCACTTCGTTCAACGTTGCGTAGACAACCTGGCCGGTTGCCACATACTGGTCAAGTGTCGCTAGGTCCTGGTCCCAGGTGTTGTATGCCGACTCGGCACTCAGTTCGAATACCATGTAGGAGGCGGTGTAGAGTTTGCCGGCGGGGGCCTGGCCGCTTTCCAGCGCCTGGATCAGTTCCAGAATGCCGGTGAAGTGCAATTCGTCGCCATTTCCTATATTTGGCAGGTTGGAAGCCGGGTCGTCTACCGTGAAGTTGTTCTTGTCCTTCGGCCGCCAGATGCCGAAGGACATGTCGTCGGGCCCGGCATGCTGGGAAGTGCCCCCGCCCCACAGTGCCTCTGCCTGCCAGGTGTATGCTGGATACTTGGAGCCGACCAGAGGACTCCAGAATCTCTCCCAGATTGCAGTTTCCGGGGGATACCAGAGGAAGCCGCCAACGATTCCGGTCGGTGCAACGCCCAATTGAGAAATCAGGTATGCAACGTCGGCGTAGTTGTAGCCGTTCGTCTCGTGCGAATGCGCATCAACCTGAACGCCAAGCTCCTCGCTGAGGTAGCGGAGAATGCTCTTCCCGTTGGTATTGTCGGCAACGCCGGGTTCCGTTTCGTACACCAGTGCCGCTTCCAGGAAGCGCCAGTCGGCTTGATAGTCCCATTTCGCATTGTGGTTGTTGACGAGTTGTGCAATCCGGAGGACGTTGTCCCGCAGATCAAGATACCCGCCGAGGGTATCGTAGGCGTCATAACGACTGTCTGTTTCGTTGTGTGAGCAGATGGTAACGTAGACCGGCGTGACGTTCCCTCCGCCGTCGCTGGGCCCGGCGTCCGCGCCGCCCGCGTCCGCCGCGGATGTTTCGATTGCGTCCCCGCCGCACTGCCAGAGAACCGCGCCGGTGAGAAGCATGCACAGAGAACCCAACGCTGCCCTGGTCTTCATTTCCTCATCTCCCTTGCGAATAGCGTTCTCATGGCGGAGCCCGAGTTCCTCCCGACGGCCGTCGGCTAGGGCGGCGGCACCACCTGCTCCTCGGGCAGCACGCCGAGGCGGACAGCGTCGGCGACCGTCAGGCTTCGCACCCCGGTCGGATCGCGCGCGTGGAGATGATCCATCACTTCCCTGAGCGCGGGCACCTCCTCGGTCACGGTGCTCGGGTGGACGATGAAGCCGAGCACCTCGACGGTGTCGGCGGCGGCGTAGACCCCGAGCGCCGCGGCGGCCGTCTCGCTGGTGAAGGTCTGCGCGTGCGTCAGCCAGCGGCGCTCGATGCCGTTGGCCCACCCGACCGAGACGAACTCGTTGAGCGCCTTGGTGGCCTCGCCATCCTTGAGCCCGGTCCCGGGAGTGCCGAAGTTGGCGTAGCCGGAGCAGGTACCGTAGACGATGGGGCCAGGCAGCTCGGACCACTTGCCATCCTCGTTCATGCAGCCGCTGCGCACGAACGGGTCGAGCTTGCGGACCTCGGCCACCAGGTCGTCGAGGGAGCCGGCGTAGGAGACGGGGAGCTGCGGCCAGCACTGCGCGCGCAAGGCCTCGGCCTGGTCCTGGGGCAGGGGGCTGTAGCCGTCCCAGCCCCGATGGCAGACGGCGTGGTGGTGAGCGGCGATCTCGTGCCCCCGCTGGAGCCAGCCATCCAGCTCGGCCGAGCGCTGCGCGTCAGAGCGCAGGTAGTCGCCCCAGGGCGCGCCGAACATCAGCGTCAGCTTCATGCCGTAGCCGTCGGCATGCGCCAACAGCTCCCGAACCCCCGGGTAGAGCTGCGCGAGAACTTCGCTCTCGGTGAGGCCCCCGATGGCCGGCTCGATGTGCAGCGCCATGAAGTAGAGCGGGCCGAGGGTCGTCTCGCCGCGGATGGCCCTGGCGGCGAGCTCCCGCGGCGCGACGAATTCCACGCGCTCGCCGGCGGCGACCAGCTCGTCGATGCGCCGCAGCACGGCCAGCGTGCCGGCCGGCTCCCCTCGGGCAGGATCGTACGGTGAGGCGAAGCTCGCGGAGTGGGTGGCAAAGGCGAAGTAGTAGAGGCGGGAGGAGTCGGGGTCGGCCTTCAGCGCCGCGAGCGTCTCGTCGAGCCGGGCCACGGCCTGGACGTCGGTCTCGCAACGGGGATAGGGGACTGGGCATTCCGACGTGGGCGCACCCTGGAAGCAGATCTTGTACATGGTGACGCCGTCGCCGTAGTCGGCGCGGTAGAGGTACTGCGGCGCGCTGGCGCCGCCCGTCGGGCTGTCCTCGATGCACCCGTCCCAGTCCTCGAAGGCGATGCGGTAGCCGAGCCGGTAGCCGACGTGATCCAGGTAGGCCTCGGTCGCGGCGCGGTCGTCACCGAAGATGCCGACGTCGAGCTTCACTCCTGGGGTGAAGGTGAGCCCGCGGTTCACCTTGCGTCCCTGGTTGAACCAGCGCTCGGCGAAGCCATGGGCATCGACGAGCTTCTTTTCCACGCCCTGCGGCGTGTCGCTGCGGTGGGGCCAGCAGTAGGGCATGCCGGAGTACTCGATGGCGTGCCCCTGGATGCCAAGCTCGTGGCCGAGGGCGAGCCAATCAAAGGTGCGGAAGACCTTGCCGCCGTAGGTCGCGTCGAGCTCGGTCTCGAAGAACTCGCCCGCCGGCGAGATGTGCAGCTTGGGGTGGCCGCCGTTCGTGTCCACGTGACCCTCGGCCTCACGCGCGAGCTCCTCCAACCCAGCGAGGTCGCCCTCGAACCGGCCGCCCCCCTGGTAGCCCGGGCCGAGGCACTCCGGGCTGCCCGCCTGCATCCCCTGGGAATCGCCCTCGACATGGATCGTCCACAGGACGTGAAGCACCTTGTCGCCGCCGTCCGCCTCGGGCGGAGCGTCGAGCCCCGGCCCCGCGTCTTCAGCCGGCCGGGACGCAGGCGCAGACTCGCAGCCCCAGATGTTCGCGATGAGGGCGAGAGCCGTGAGGATCCGGGGGCGATGCAGGCGGGCTGGTGACATGGTGGCCTCCCGTGGCCGGGAGAGCTGCAAGAGACGGGCCGGCAACGCCTGCCCGTGATGTCGCGTGCTTGGGGCCACCGTCATCCCCCGACAGGAGGTGCGCACCAGCAGATCCGCGCCGAGGCTGTCGGTCGCCGCCTACAGGGCCTACCACATCATCCCCTCGCGCGCGGGGCACAACCGGAGCGTCGACCACGGCATGAGGAGGTTCGGCGAGGATCTGAAGCGGCTCGGGTTCTGCCACCGGCGCCAGCACGACACCCGCCGCAAGTTCATTCGCTGGCCGAGGCGGGCGGGGCCCGCAGGAACCTCATCCGCTGGATCAGGCACGGGCCGTCTACACCCACACGCTTGAGCACTGCAGCCCAGGCTTCAGCTCGGCTCGGCGTGATGCATCACAGGGCGTATCCCTCAGTCCACGAGCGACATCAGGTCAAACTCGATGTGGAACCAGCGCTCGACGCCCTCCGCGGGGGGGCTCGAGACCTCCTGGATCCACGTCCGCGTCACGCACTCCGGGTGGTTGGTCCAGTAGACGTTCTCGGGCTGCGGCTCGTGCTCCGCGGAAGGCGCGGTCATGGGGAACCGCGCGTCGAGCGTGCGCTGGGCGCCGATGTTGAAGAGGTTCACCGTGATGTCGCGATAGTGGATCTGGTACACGTCCGATCCCGGCGCGGGCTGCTGCCCCCCCGGCGCGTCCCCGGTCGCCTCGAACTGCGAGAGGTCTGCCTTCGCCTGCGCGAGCCCCGCCGCCGTGGCCTCGTAGCCCTCCCCCCACGGATGCCTCTCCCTCCAGATGCCGGGGTTCTCCGCGTCCCAGTCCTCGTGAATGACGGGCTTGGGCGTGACCGGCGGCATGGCGAGCCGCCCAACCTCGAACCCCGAGCCGAGGTCCCCGTGCTCCCGGAAGCCCGTCCTGCCTCCGGTCGTGCTCATCCCTACCCAGGCGCCGTTCCTATCGGGTGTCTGGGCCCAGAACTCGAGCGCCCCGGAGAACGAGCGCGCTGGGATCCACAGATTCCTCAACAGGGCAGAGACAAGGATGGCGTGCTCCACGCAGATGCCGCCCTGGACGGCGAGCAGCTCGTGGGGCCGGTAGGTCCAGTCGTAGAAATCCTTGCCCCAGGCCCAACCCTCCCCGCTGATGGTCTGCCAGATGCCGCTGGTCACGTCCTGGTATGGCTGGTCGAGGCCGCCGCCCTCGACGCTGTAGACGCCGTCGTGGTCGATGTTCTTGCTCACCCACTCGTACACGGTCCACGCGACCTCGCGCGTGTCGCTCCTCTTGTCCGCGGGCAGGCCGGCACGCAGCCCCGCAGCGAGCGCCGCCACGTCCGGGTGGTCCGAGTCGATGTACTCGTCCGGCTGGAGGAACGGTTTCACGGCGTCGGGGTAGCCTGTCTCGTCGGCGGGGATCGCTGCGCCGGCGGGGATCCTCGCTGCCGGGGCGAAGTGGGCGAGGTCCAGCGAGCCGAACTTCACGCGCAGGTCGTCCTTTGGGTCTGCGCCTGCGGCGAGGTCGAAGTCCACCGTGGTGCTGCCGCCGGCGACGACGGCGACCCGGCCCTGGGCCCTCGTCTGGTACCCGGCCTTGCCGGCAAGGAGGATGTAGCGCGGGAACGCGACCGGGACGTCGTCGAGCCTGTAGCTCCCCGACGCGTCGCTCAAGGCCTCGTACACCTTGCCCCAGGGGTCGCCCCAGATGGACACCTTCGCGCCCGCGAGCGGACCGCCTGCGCCCGTCACACTACCCGCGATGGCGCCGATCGGGGACGGGGCGAAGTAGACGTCGTCAAACAGCGCCTTCCCCTTGCCCCGCAGGAACAAGTTGACCTCCACCGTCGCCGAGCCGGCCGGTGCGCGCACCTTGAGACCGGTCGGGAAGTCGAGGGCGAACTCCCGCGCCCCGTCGTGGCGCGGGTAGTCGATCATCTGGACGAGCTGGTTGCCCTGGTCGCGGAAGACGAGCTGCAAGTTGCACTGGCTGCCCTGCTCGATGTTTGCGAACCCGACATGGCCCGAGAGGAGGTAGACCGTGCCGGCGCGAACCGGGACGACCTGCTGCCACATGCCGAGGCCCGTGTGCGTGCCCGTGACCGAGACGCTCCGCGAGCCAGTGTGGGCGACCCCACTCTCCCAGGTGTAGGTGATGTCCTGCGGTGCCTCCGGGAACTTGCGCCAGCACTCCGGAGCCGAGGTCCCTTGCTCGAAGCCCGGATTGCACAGCAGGTTGCCCCCACCGTCGGCGCCGCCATCCGCCTCGGGCGGCGCGTCGAGCCCCGGCCCCGCGTCTTCAGCCGGCGGGGACGCAGGCGCAGCCTCGCAGCCCCAGATGTTCGCGATGAGGGCGAGAGCCGCGAGGATCCGGGGGCGATGCAGGCGGGCTGGTGACACGGTGGCCTCCCGTGGCCGGGAGAGCTGCAAGCGGCGGGCCGGCAACGCCTGCCCACTGATGTCGCGTGCTTGGGGCCGCCGTCATTCACCGACTGGAGGTGCGCACCAGCAGACCCGCAGCGAGGCTGTCGGTCGCCGCCCACAGGGCCTACCGCATCATCCCCTCGCGCGGGGGGCACAACCGGAGCGTCGACCACGGCATGAGGACGCGGCCGCCCCGGGCGCCGGCCGGGCGGCCGCGGGCGGCGCGGCCGCCGCCGGCCGGTGCC
>JACRCY010000504.1 GCA_016218785.1 Deltaproteobacteria bacterium | reverse complement strand
AGAGTTCGCGCAGCGCGCGGCGCCCGTCCACGCCCATGCGCTTCAGCACCACGGAGATCGCGGCCCAGGCCTCAGCTCGGCTGGGAGCACGCTCCAACCGCCACCGGGGTGGGTCCCGATCTGTTGGCCCTGCCACCCCACCATTCGCACCGCGCCTTGACCGAGGGGGTCACG
The DNA here is from genome assembly GCA_016218785.1 of Deltaproteobacteria bacterium. Lineage (GTDB taxonomy): Bacteria > Myxococcota_A > Polyangia > JACRCY01 > JACRCY01 > JACRCY01. The sequence goes on along the minus strand of JACRCY010000504.1, from coordinate 2,961 downwards.
GCGGTACTATCTGCCGCGCGCATGGTTGCGACAGTCCTCGAGGGGCACGCTGCGGGAGGCAGGGGCCGATGGTGAGCCCCGCGGTCGCCTTGCCCTTCTGGGAGGAGCGCTGGGTGGCCCCCTACGCCGCTGGCGCGGCCCAGGCCGGGGCCGACGTCGTGGCGTTCCCCATCCACGGCGCCCGGCCGCCCGCCGCCGTGCTCGCCGCCTGCCAGGGGGTCCTGCTGATCGGCGGCGGCGACGTGGCGCCGGCGCGCTTCGGCGCCGACGACCCGCACGGGCTGTGCTGTCACGTGGTGCCGGAGCGCGACGACTACGAGCTGGAGCTGCTCGACCTGGCGCTGGCCCGCGACCTGCCCGCGCTCGCCATCTGCCGCGGGCACCAGGTCCTCGCAGTGGCGCGGGGCGGCGCGCTCCACCTCGACATCCCCACCGAGCTGCCCGGCGCGCTCCAGCACTCCTGCCCCAAGGAGGCGCTCGACGCGCACCCGGTGGCCTTCGCCGCCGGCTCGCGCCTCGCGGCCATCCTCGGCGCCGGCTCCATCAGCGTGAACTCGCGCCACCACCAGGCGGTGCGGGGCGACCGCGTCGGGGACACGCTCGAGGTCACGGCCCGTGCGTCCGACGGCGTGATCGAGGGCCTCGAATCGGCCGCGCACGGCTTCGTGGTCGGGGTGCAGTGGCACCCCGAGGACTTCGTCGGCGCCGGCGACCGGTTCGCGCCGCTCTTCGCTGCCTTCGTCGACCGCGCCGCCGGTGGCGCGCTCGCGACCGACCTCCGGAGCTCCGCGTGAGCGAACCCAACCAACTCCGCCGCAACCCCTTCACCCGCCGCTGGACCGTGTACGCGGTCGGCGAGATCGCGCCCGCCGAGCTGGTCGCGCGGGCCCGGTCCGTTGCCGTGCATGACCCCCCGCGGGCCGCCGAGCCGTGCCCCTTCTGCCCGGGCAACGAGGCGATGACGCCGCCGGAGATCCTCACCTGGAAGGGCGGCGCGATCCGCTACCGCCGCGACCACGGCCCGGCCGGCAGCGACTGGGAGGCGCGCGTCTTCCCCAACCGCAACCCGCTCTTCCGCCTCGAGGGGCAGCTCGGCCGCCGCGCCGAGCGCAACTACGACGTGCTCAACGCCATCGGCGCCAACGAGATCATCGTCGAGACGCCTCGCCACCTCGCGAGCTTCGCCGACGTGCCGCGGGAGCTGGTGCATCGCTCGCTGCTGCTCTACCGCGAGCGCATGCGCGACCTCGCCTCCAACCCCGAGCTGGGGCACCAGGCGGTCTACAAGCACTTCGGCCTGCGCCGCGCCTCGCACATCGTGCACCCCTACTCGCAGCTCTTCGCCGCGCCGGTGGTGCCGGAGCGGGTCCACCGGGAGCTGGACACCTGCCGCGGCCACTTCAAGCAGAAGGAGCGCTGCCTGACGTGTGACCTGGTGCGCGACATGGACCGCGTCAGCCGCGACTGCAAGGTGGTGGAAAACGCCTTCTTCACCGCCTTCGTGCCCTTCTTCGCGCCGCACCCGTTCGAGGTCTGGGTGGTGCCCCGCCGCCACCTCGCGTTCTACCCGGAGCTGCCCGACGAGGAGATCGAGCCCGCGGCCGACGTCATCTGGCGGACCCTCGGCGCGGTCGAGAAGGTCGTCGGCGCCCTCGCCGTGACGCTGACGATCAACACCGGCCCCAACCCCCACTACGCCGCGCAGCGCGGCTACTGGCAGACGCTGCGCGACGACTACCACTGGCGCCTGGTCATCCTGCCGCGGCTGCCGGTGGTCGCCGACCTCTACCGCGGCTTCGTGTTGGGCACCGGCTTCGACGTGAACCCGGTCCTCCCCGAGGTCGCGGGGACGATGCTGCGCGCGGCGGTGGGGAGCGGGACCGGCTAGTACCCCATCAGGATCTCGCGCAGGTACTTCACCGCGATCGAGCCGTGCCCGACGATCGCCTCGTCGAAGGCGCGCTGCGAGTAGCCCTTGCCCACCTTGGCGCGGTAGTCGCGCTCCAGCTCGACGATCTCGTCCCAGCCGAGGAAGTACTGGGTGAGCTGAGTCGAGTCGAGCTTGGCGCGGAGCAGCTTCTTCTCCGCGTACGCCGGCTCCTGCAGCCACTCGTCGACCATGAAGCGGATCGCGTCGGCGTCGTTCCACTGGCCGGTGTGCACCTTGATGTCGAGGATGGCGTTGCCCGCGACGATGAGGTGGCCGCGCAGCGTCAAGAAGCGGTAGCGGTCGTTCTTGGCGCCGCCCCAGCCGAGGCGCACCATCACGTCCTCGCCGTAGACCGCCCACCCCTCGACCATGGGGGCGTTCCACAGGGTGATGCGCAGGCGGTTGGGGTTCTGCTTCGAGTACCAGGTCTGGACGTGGTGGCCCGGGTAGGCCTCGTGGATCGCGGTCAGCTCGTTGCTCGCGGTGTTGTAGGTGCGCAGGAGCGCCGCGAGCTTCTCCTTGGGTAGGGTCGGGTCGGGCGGGTCCACGTAGTACGTCCCCTTGAAGGCGGCCTTGTCGTCGAGGAGGTTGGGGGCGAGGTACTCGGCCGAGCTGACGCCGCGCTTGAACGGCGGGAACGGGACGACCGAGAGCGACTCCTTGGGCGGGAGCTTGAGCAGGTCGTGCTGCTCGATGAAGGCGCGCATGCGGTCGAGGCCCGCGGCGTGGGAGGCGACCATGCCGGCGGCCGTGGGGTGGTCCTTGCCGATCTCGTCGCGCACGCGATTGATGACCGCGGCCTGCTCGGCGGGCGTGGCCCGCGGGCCCGGCAGCTTCGCCTGCGGGAACATCTGCTGGTGGAGCGTGAGGGCCAGCGCGTACAACGCCTTGCGCGTGCGCGCGAAGGAGGCCTCGGCGCGCTTGACGGCCTCCGCGGGGGTGAGGCGAGTGTTGAGCGCCAGCGGGAACTTCTTGCGGTAGCGCTCGGCGCCCAAGCGCCAGTCGCCGGCGGAGCGCGGCAGCAGATCCTT
>JACRCY010000503.1 GCA_016218785.1 Deltaproteobacteria bacterium | reverse complement strand
GGCGGCGCAGGCGAAGTACGTCTTCGACTCGCCGCAGTTCAAGGCGCTGCCGGCGGATCAGCAGACGAAGATCGTGGACGTGATGGACCGCGGCGGCATCCGCTGCGCGCGGGGCATGGCGGAGATGTTCGAGCAGAGCGGCGGCGCGATGCTGCAGGCGAAGGGCAGCGACGGCACGACGGTCCTGGACAGCCTGGACCGGCTCTCGCAGTCGGAGAACAAGGAGCTCGCCGGCACCCTGATGTACGACCTGGTGAACCCGGGCCGCATCTGGCAGGGGCGGGCGCCGACGTGCACGGTGTCGACGATGCAGTACGAGCTCGCCCACGGCGATCCGGGTGAGTACGCGCGGCTGATCACCGGGCTGGCGACGGACGGCAAGGTGACGATGCGGGGCGGCGGGGTGCTGGAGACGAACGCGAGCTGGGCGCTGTACGCGAGCGACGCGCGCGGGGACGATCGCTCGAAGACCGAGGCGCTCTTCCAGGCGGCGGCGATGGAGTACGCCAACGGCACCGACAGCTACCTCGAGTACTCGCAGATGAGCGTGGGCGGGCCGGAGACGTACCGCGGGCTGCGCGGCGAGCAGATCTCGAACATGGTGGGGCAGCTGTTCGGCGTGAAGTACGAGACGAAGCAGATCGGCAGCGACGCCGAGGCGACCGCGGAGCTGAACGAGATCATGGCCCGCGAGCGGCCGAACCGCCCGGTGCTGTTCGACATCACGGTGGACGGCCAGCAGGCGAACCACTGCGTGTCGCTGGAGGCGGTGCGGAACGGGCGCGTGTATTACCGCGACCCGACGACGGGCGACCGCCAGTCGATGACGGTGGACGAGTTCCGCAAGAGGCTGGCGGCGGTGCACTACGCTCCGGAGAGCTCGTTCCTCGGCGGCCTGGTCGGGAAGTTCAAGAACCTGTTCAAGATCGAGTGAGCCGCGGGGCCGGTCGGTTAGGCGCTCGTCGAGGCTGCCTGGCAGTTCGTACCGGGCAGCCCGTGCTGTCGCCGCGCCTCCGCTATCTGGTGAAGTTACACGGGACGGGGCACATGCCGCCGTTGTACGGCTTCGGGTAGTCCGTGTACGCGGTGCGAACGCGGTACTGCGCGTTGGCGTACGACGTCCGGTCCACGGCGGTGACGGTCAGGAAGAACTTCCCCGACTGGACGAAGCGGCTCTCGAGGCAGAAGCAGCCCCAGGCGAGCGCCGTCACCTGCGTGCGGTCGGACAGGGTGGAGCGGCTGTACACCGGCTGGAAGGCCGCGCCCTGCACCCCGGCGCTGTGCCACGCCCCGAGGTTGCCGCCCTTGTAGCCGATGCTGCGCGCGACCACGGTGCACCCGGTGCCCACGCAGAACTCGATCTCCAGCACCACGTCGTACGGCGGGCCACCGGCGCCGGCGTGATCGACCTCCCACTGCAGCTCCCAGGTCCGGTCTCCGCTGAGGCCGGTGGGCAAGCGCAGCTCGTAGCGGTCGGTGTCGGTGGTGAAGACGTCGTAGTCGTTCGGCCCGCGTACGCCCTGCGCGTCCGTGGGGTCGAGGTTGCGGGTGTACCCGTGCCCGTAGGAGAGGTTGCCGGTGAGCTCGAACGCCGCGCCTGACGGAGGGACGGGGAAGGTGCCGCCGGTGTCGCCGGCCAGCGTCCGCACCACGGTCTGGGCCCGCGACTCCTCGTCGGGATCCGCGCGCCACTCCACCTTCAGCTGGTAGTCGAGGTCGTCGGCCCAGTTGCTGCCGTCATCCTGGACGAGGAGGTAGAGGCGCATGGTGGACGCGTGCGCCGGCACCGGGACGGCGCCCTCGAAGTTCCTGAGGCCGGTGAACTTCGGAGTCTCCTCGCGCGAGGCGATCATGCAGCGCGGCGGCGAGAGGCCGCAGTACGCGTCCACCGTCGCCCTCGTCTCGTCGTCGTCGTTGTCCTTGCGCGGGCAGACGGAGCGGTTGGTTCGGCAGGCGTTCTGTCGCTCCGCTTCGGTCGCGCCTTGCGTCACGGGGGTGAAGACGCGGACCATCCGGTCGATCTTCCCGGGCAGCGTCGTGAACCGCCCGCCGTTCGAGGTAGGGGACACTTTGTAGTAGAGGACCGTCGGCCTGGTGGTGGGCGCGAGGTCGATGCCGTACCAGTCCGGGTCCGGGACGTGGCCGATGCGAGCGGTGATGTTCGCGGTGTTGCCGGGCGCGCTCAGCGGCACCGCCCGCGCCGTCTGCATGGTGTCGTTGGGCTCGTAGGAGTCCGCCTCGGGGAGCACCAGCACGTCGACCTTGTACTGCTGCCGCAGGTCGCCCGGGACCGTCTCCACGGTGTCGTTTGCGCCGCCGTGGTAGCCCTGGATCTGCAGCGTGTACTTGCCGCCGTTGGTGATTCGAGCCGTCGCCAGGTCCACGCCGTTGAACTCGGTGAGCAGCCAGCCCTCGGAAACGGGCCCGCCGCTGGGGTCCTTCAACGTGTACGCGAGCCGGTAGGCAGGGGGTGGGAAGAGCTTCGGGGCGGTGATCTGCAGGTGGGTGACCTTGCGCCCTGCAGGCACGTCGAAGGAGAAGAGATCGACGTCGTTCGCGGTGGCCACGTAGCCGGTCTGGCTCCCCTTCAGCGCGACGCCCTCGGCCGCGAGCGGAATGGACGTGGGGGTGGTGTCGTTGGGCTCGTTCGCGTCGGGGTTCTGCACCACCTCCACCAGCAGCGTGTAGGGCGAGCGCGCGTCGAAGTGCTGGCGGCCACCGGCCGCGACGTCCGACACCAGCACCAGGAGCTTCGTGCTCGACTCCTTGAAGGGGAGGATCATGTCCAGGGGTTTCGGTGCGGCCTGCCCGTGGACGTCCTTGGCGCTCATGATGCTCGTGCCGTCCGTCCGCAACACGTTGATCGACAGGTTCACCGCCGTCGCGGGGGTCGTGTAGGCGGCGTTGACGTGGAGGAGGCTTCGGTCGGTGAGGCCCGCCGGGAGCTGCACCACGTACCAGTCGAGGTCACCGAGGCTCCCGATGAGCTCGCGCTGGACCTGCCCCAGCTTGAGCTCGCAGGCCGGGTTGGTGAGCGCCTCCTCCTTCGTATTGCAGACGTCAGGCGGGGGGACGAACTCGGGAATGTCCTCCTCTTCTTCGGTTGCCGCGGGTCCGCAGCCCCAGCACAGGCCGACGAGCGCTGCAGTGAAGACGGCTGGAATGATCGAGCGAGGACTCATTGCGACGACCCCCGCGCGGCAGGCGGCCCCCTTTGGCCTCCTTGTCCGGTGCTGTGCGCAGGGGTGCGCTTCGCAAGAGCCGTGCCCCTCGCGGAGGTTCGCAACTCCGCGAAAGACGGGCGCACGGCCGCGCGGTGTGCACCCTGGTTTGCACACCACTGGTGCAACCTCGCGTTCACTCTTTGCGTTGCGGGGGCACGTCACCCCCGGGCGGACGTGGGCCCGTCGGCGCGGACGCGGACGCTGGCCGAGGGCCACGGCCCACCACCTGCGCCGCTGGCCCGGCGCCGCTCTGCTTCGCGATCGTCCACCCCTCCGTCGAGGGGCGCACCCTACGGCTCACGCGCGACGGGGTTCACGCACGCTTGCCGGAAGGACACGCTCTTTCCCATTCTCCCCGACGCCCCCGCTCCTCGTCACGGGAGACGTGTGCCTTCTCGACGTTCGACGACACCTCGACTGCGCGCCTCCCGCGGCCTCGAGGGCCGTTTCGGCTTTGGGCGAGCACCGCAGCGGGCCAGCACGCCCGAGGTGAGGGCCGACGGAGACACCGCCAGGAAGGCCGCCGCCGTCAGCGCCGGCACCAGCGCGGAGGCAGGCGGCTAGACCAAGCGCACGGGTTCACTGAATGGGAGGGCCGAGCTCATCAGCGCGTTTGGCTGAGCACTCCATGCGGCGCGCCCTCTTGTCCGAGTGTGACCTATATGTTACGCATGACTCCGGAGGCAGCACGATGGCGCGCCGGAAGACTGCGTTCGACAGGTACTTCGACAACCGCATGAAGGACCGCGCGTTTGCCGCGGCGTACAGCGAGGCGCGGGCGGTCATCGACTCGACGGATGCGCTCATTCGCGCGCTGGACAAGGCGCGCCTGCTCGCCGGGGTGAGCAAGGCGGAGCTGGCGCGGCAGATTGAGACCCGGCCCGAGGTCCTGCGTCGGCTCTTCACGGCGGCTGACTCGAATCCGACGCTCTCCACCATCCTGAAGCTCGCGGGTGCGCTGGGCTATCGGCTCGAACTGGTGCCGGAGCGTCGGGCGGGCGCGCACGAGGACGCCGCGAGCGCCTGAGGCGTCAGGGGACGATGCTGCGCGGCGTGCGCGAGAGGAACTCGCGGCCGAGGCGCCGGACTTCGGCGTAGTCCGACGGAGACAGCACGGTTCGGACTGGCTTGTCCAGGCCGGTGATGAGCACCAGGCTGGGCCCGCCGAGACCCACCGCAGCGCCGTTGCGCTCGAGGACGCAGAAGAGCCGGTAGTGGTGGCGCCTCGGGCCGTCGACCCGCACCTCGAAGAAGCCGTTCATGTCGAAGAATGGCGCTGGGGGGAGCGACTGCTCGGGCGTCTTTTGCCAAGCGAACCCCCGGACTTTCACTCGGCCCTGCACCATCAGGCGCCGGAGGACACCCTCACCAAGAACGTGCTCGCGCGAGAGGTCCCTGCTGCAGTTGCCTAGGTGGCGCGCGTAGCAGTCGGCGTGCTCGAAGTCAGTCGGCGTGGAGGGGACAAGCGCCAACGGCCGGACGCCGTTCGCGCAGCACTTGCGGTACTTCCTTCCGCTGGCGCAGGGGCAAGGCTCATGTCCCCTGCGCGGCCGAACGGTGGTGAGCTGGCTCTGGAACAACAGCGGAACCCGCACGAGCTGGAACTTCGGCGCTGTCACGCGATGACCGAGTTGGCTTGGGTGGTTGGAATGCCGATGAGTTCAGCGATGTGGCCGAGGTCGGTGCGCGGTTGCCACGCCTTCGTGCTGAGCCTGCCTTCGTGGTCGATGAGTTCAACCTCGGGGTACCCGAACGCTTGGTAGAGGTCGGTCATCAGTGCTCGAAGTACGAGCAGACGCTCGCGAGGGTCTGCGATGATCGCGTCCAGGTTCATCGTCATCTCGGTCGCCGGATCGCCGCTGCGCTCTCGGCCCTCCTCCGGAAGGGGGAACTCGGAATGCGGCTGCAGGACCAAGTTCGAGGGCAGACCACCGTGACGTGCGAGCTGCGCGAGGAGGTAGGCGTCGCCCGCGCAGCCAGCCCGACGAGTCGCGTGGTCAACGAGGAGGTTCAGGAACTGCCCCAGCACCTGGACGAACAACTCACGGAAGATGTAGGGGCTGGGCGGATCGGAATTGGGCGGAGCCAACGGCGAGGGTTCGGGCTCCCGCGGAACGACGCGGACTCCCGCGTAGCCTGCACCGTCAGTGTGCAACTCGGAGTAGTAGAGGTGCGCGTGCGCCCCTTCGCGGCGCGAAGACTCGTCGCGCAAACGAATCCGGCGAATTCCCGTCGAAGGCACCACGATGCCTTTGCTGAAGATGTAGTCGCGAGCCGGCCGTTGTTCCCAGAGTTCAGCCTTGACCTCGTTGAGCATCTTCTCGGACAGGACCAGCGCGCCCGGCTGCACGGGGACCAGCGCGCACTCCAGTCGAAGACCTGGGAACTTCCAACCTCTGGCGCCCTCTTCGGCGACCTTCTTGAGCCGCGTCGCCGCGTCTTCCGCGTGGGCGAACCGGTGCCGGTACCGCTCGGCCACTTCGTACTCTGCGAGGTACCGCATGTTCTTCTGATCGCGGACGGGGTAGCGAAGGCTCGTGCCGTCGACGAACACAGCATGGGGTGCCATGCGGCTGCGCTCGACGATGCAGAGGTAGTAGCCGCGTGTCGGGTCGGCGGCCAGGGCAACGCGCCTCACCGTCCAGGACGGCTTGGGGAATACGAGGGCGCCGACGATCTGCAGCATCCGCCGCTCTTCGACCTCGGTGAGGGACACGGGGCGCGATGCTGATGCTCGGCCGTCCTTCTCCTGGATGCCGAGCAGGACTACCCCGCCAGAGGCATTCGCGAATGCGGCCACATCCGCGGCCAAGGCCCGCCGGTCCGCGTCGCTAGTGCCGTAGAGCGTCTCCTTGAAGTCGAGGTCGAAGTTCTCCTCCACCGCGTCGGCGACCAGACGATCGACATGCTCGGCTGTGACGTCGGTGGGATTCGCTCCGAACAACTCCCTCAGTCGCACTGTGCCCATTTCGCCACCGACGCTCCCACACCGCGTTCCCTGATGCACCGCCAGGCTGAGGGTCGGTTTTCTTCATCAGCCCGCCTGCATCACCTGCGGGCCCACGTCCGCCCGCGAAACGCCGAAGGCCCCGGCATCCTCCTGGGAAACCGGGGCCTTCTCTGCGTAGCGGCGGACGAGATTCGAACTCGCGACCCTCAGCTTGGGAAGCTGATGCTCTACCAACTGAGCTACCACCGCGTGCGACGACGAATTCCTACCACACCTGGCCCATGCCGACGCAACCAGATCGCTCGGGCTGACGGCGCCTCAGATCCACCCCAGCACCGGGCCGAACACCAGCAGCAGCGCCGCCGCGGTTCCGCCCAGCGCGCCCACCAACCGGAGCTTCTGGCGGATCGTCGGCAGGTCGTGCGCCCACGCCGCCACCGCGAAGAACGTCCCGTAGCCGAAGATGATGATCAGCCACACGTGCGGCACGTTCCAGAACGGGTAGGCCCAGTGAAAGTACCCGGTGCGGTTGAGCAGCACCTCCACGAAGACGCAGAACACCGAGTACCCCAGCACCATCACCCACCGGTTCGGCAGCCCCAGCACCTTCATCGCCGGGTCCTTCGGCAGCGCCTTCGCGAAGGCGATCCCCGCGATCGCGAACATGCAGCAGATCTCGAAGTTCAGCCCGATCAGGATCTGGAACGCCGTCGGCCCCGTCGTCGTCCACAGCGCCGCGTGCTGCGTCGCGTGGAAGATCACCCCGTTCACCACCTCGTTGATCCAGTCCATGAACCAGAGCGCCAGCCCGGCGAAGACCAGGTTCCAGTTCCGGCGCTCGATCTCCACCGCGTAGACGTAGACCACCGCCGTCAGCAGGAACACCGCGTACCACTTGAACTGCGACGGATCGCGCAGCAGGTGCAGCGCGTCCTGCGAAAAGGTCGGCATCGCTTCCTCCCGGGCGCACCCTAGCCGACTGACGGCCTCACGGCCGCGCCACCGACATGAAGAACGCCGCGCCGCCGACGAGCGCCGCCACCGCGCAGCCCACCGCCCCCAGCACCCACGCCAACGTCGCCCGGCGGTCCCGCGGCTTCGGCCCGGCCACCGTCCCCACCACGATCGCGATCGCCCCCATCGCCAGCGCCGACAGGTACCACGACGACGGCTCCGTCCACGTGCCCGCAACCCCGAACACCCGCCGCAGCGGCCCCACCAGCGGCACCAGCGCCACGAGAATGGACAGCCCGCCCAGCCCCACGCCGAACTCCCCCAGGAGTCTCCGCTGTCGCTCGAGCTCGTTCACGCGCTGCAAGCATATGCCCTCGGTCTGCTACCGTCCGCGCCCATGTCACGGCTCGCGCTGGTCCTCCTCCTCGCGCTCCCCGCCGCCTCCGCGGATCGCCCGCTGTACTTCGAACGCCCGATCACCTCTGCCGACCTCGACGGCCGCTCACTGCGCGAGCTCACCCTGATGCGGAACTGGATCTTCGCCAAGCGCGGCAACGCCTTCCGCCGCCCGTGGCTCGACGCGTTCTTCCGCGCGCAGCGCTGGTACTCCGTCAAGGAGCCCGTCTCCACCGCCGGCCTCTCCGCCGGCGAGGTCGTCCTCGACGACAAGAACGCCGTCGCCATCGGCGACTACGAGGCCGCCCTCACCACGGAGCAGCTCGTCGCCCTGCGCGACGCCGTCCGCGCCCGCGTCAAGGCCGCCGGCGGCAGGGCGTCCGCCGACGACGCCATCGAGCTGCGCCTGCTCTCGGTGCGCCTCGGCGGCTGGGCCGGGGAGGGTGACGCGCCGAAGGACCTCACCCCCCTCGAGAACCCGGAGCGCCTGGCGAAGCTCCTCAAGCTCACCGATCTCGACGGCCTCTCCGGGCGGGATCTCAAGCTCCTGCGCAACGCCGTCTTCGCCCGTCACGGCCGCCCCTTCACCACCGACCTGGTCAAGGGCCACTTCAAGACCGTCACCTGGTACGCGCCCGACGAGAAGTACGCCGACGCGCGCCTCACGGACATCGACAAGAAGAACGTCAAGCTGATCCTCTCCCTCGAGGACAAGCTCAAGCGCCCGGCGCCGAAGGACGAACGCCCCGACGGGTGGTACGTCGCGGCCTGATAAGGCCGCCAACGCGCCCCGGGCGGGTGCGAGACGAATCAGAAGTCGGCGCGGTCCGTCGAGCGGCGCAGGGGCGAGCTCTCCAGCGACTCGAGCAGATCCAGCGCGAGGCCCGCGTTCGCCGCTGGCCGCAGCGGCGCGCCGTGCAGCCCCGCGTCCACCGGCACCACCGTCGCGCGGGTGACGGCGCCGTCGGCGGCGAGCTCCACGCGCAACAAGAGCCCGTCGCGCTCGTCCGTGCACGGGCAGTCGAAGGCCAGGTTGCCGAGGCCCCAGGCGATGACGGCGCGGCCCCGGCGCTCCACCCGCGCGGGGGCGTGCGTGCCGTGCGCGACGATGACGGTGGCGCCGGCCTGGAGGGCGAACTCTACAGCGAGTTCGAGCTCACCCGTCGGCAGGTAGGACAGCGGGCCGGTGACGTGAAACGCCACGACCAGCGCGCCGCTCGGAGGTAGCGCTGCCCGGAGCTCGAACACGTGATGGGCCGGGATGCCTCGGGCCAGGTCGATCGACACCACCGCCAGCGGGAGTGCGCCCACCCGAAGCAGCGCGGTCTCGGCGTGAGAAGGCGGTGCCTCGGCGAGCTCCAGAAGTGATCCACCGCCGCCTGCGCCTTGCTGGCCGTCGGTCGGCGGCCGCGCCGGCCACACCGTCCTCCGCACCGGTCCCGACGGCGTGACGCCCGCTGCGTTGAGGGCCTGCTTCGTCGCCTCGCGCCCGGCCTCGCCGATGTCGAGCGCGTGGTTGTTCTCCACGCCCGCCACGCGCACGCCCGCCTTCGCCAGCAGGGCAGGGACGCCCACTGCGTTCACCAGCCGCTCCGGCGCCGCCGACGCCGCGCCGTCGCCTACCGGCCCCTCGAGGTTGACCACCACCGGCTCGCCGCCCGTCAGCCCCGGCAGCGCCGCCAGCACGCCCTCGCCCCGCGCGCCCAGGTGCACGTCGCCGCCGAACCACAGCGCCGCCCCGCGCGTCTCTCCGCCCGGCCTCGCCGCGCACCCCGCCACCAGCAGCACGCACGCCCAACGCACGCGCGCAGCATCGCGCAAAGTCAGGATCCCCGCGCGGCCCGCGTCCCGTTGCCAGTTGACAAGGCGTGCCACCTCACATACTCACCGCGCGCGTTTTGGCCCTGTCGTCTAGTGGCCCAGGACGGTGCCCTCTCACGGCACAAACACGGGTTCGAATCCCGGCAGGGTCACAAACCCTGTCTCGTCCGACAGGTCGGAGGCTCCGGAGGCGACTCCGGGGCCTCTTTGATTTGTGTGCCCAGCATGGGCGTGGATAGGAGGTGCAAGTCCTCTCGGGAGCTGGTCGCAGCGACCGACATGAACCGCAAGGCGACGAGCCGCGAGGCCGGCGCTGAAAGAAGCGGGTAATGAACCTGCGAGCCGACGAACAGGAAGCGCGGCGCCATCACGCTGCGCGGCGGATATGAGGCGCCCCGGTCAGGGCGAGCGACCAAGTGCTCGCGAAGCCCTTGCGACCAAAGGACCGAAGAAGCCTGCGGCGTAGATCCGACGGCTGTGCAGGGAAATCCACCAACCCTTACCTGGGGAGGTCTCGCCTGACGCCTGAAAGGGCGACGCACCGTCGAGAGACGAGGCGGAGCGAGAAGTCAGCAAAGGCCATAGTGGCCGCGAGCAGAAGCCGGCAGGGATGGCAGCCCGCCTACCGGAAGCCGCAGGCTCGGCGAGCGGCGAAGGGCCAAACGGCAGGGAGAGCGAAACGAGCGTGAGCCTCGGGAGCGACAGGCGCCAGAAGACCGCGCAGGCGGAGCTCGCGTTGGGGAGCAGGGGTGAAGCCCCGAGGGCCCAGCGCAGCGGTGAATCGCGACCGGCGACGAACGAAGACGTGCGCTTGGGAAACGGCCACCTGATGGAAGCGGTGGTCGAGCGAAGCAACGTCGTGAAGGCGTTGAAGCGAGTGAAGCAGAACAAGGGCAGCCCCGGCGTGGACGGGATGACCGTCGACGAGCTGCCAAAGCACCTCGCGGAACACTGGCAGGAGATTCGGGAGCAGTTGCTCGAGGGCACCTACCAGCCGAAGCCGGTGCGGGAAGCGGAGATTCCGAAGAGTGGCGGGGGAGTCCGAAAGCTTGGGATTCCCACGGTGCTCGACCGGTTTGTCCAGCAGAGCATCCTGCAGGTCTTGCAGCCGATGTGGGACGCCACCTTCTCGAAGCACAGCCACGGCTTCCGGCCCGGACGCAACGCGCACGACGCAGTGTGCGAGGCGCAGCGGTACATCCAGGCCGGCAAGCGCGTCGTGGTGGACGTGGACCTCGAGCAGTTTTTCGACCGCGTCAACCACGACGTGCTGATGGGGAGGCTGGAGAAGCGCATCAGCGACAAGAGGATGCTGGGGCTCATCCGGCGCTACCTCGAAGCCGGCATCATGGCGAACGGGGTGGTGATGGAGCGGTACGAGGGGACGCCGCAAGGCGGGCCCTTGTCGCCGCTGCTGGCGAACGTGCTCCTCGACGAAGTCGACAAGGAACTGGAGAGGCGCGGGCTCAGCTTCGTCCGCTACGCGGATGACCTGAACGTGTACGTCGGGTCGAAGCGGGCGGGGGAAGACGCCATGCAGACGCTTCGGCGGCTGTACGCGCGGCTCCGGCTGCGAATCAACGAGGCGAAGAGCGCGGTGGCGCGGCCGTGGGAGAGGAAATTCCTCGGCTACAGCTTCTGGGTGGCGGCGGGCGGAGTCGTCCGTCGTCGCGTCGCGCCGAAGGCCCTTGAGGCGATGAAAGACCGGGTGCGGAACATCGCGTCCCGGAACGGCGGGCGGAGCATGAAGGCGGTGTTCGCCGAGCTGCGGAACTACCTCGAAGGCTGGAAACAGTACTTCCAGCTCGCTGAGACTCCGCGGGTCTTCCGCGACATCGACAAGTGGATCCGCCACCGGCTGCGAATGGTGCAGCTCAAACAGTGGAAGCGCGGACGCACGGCTTATCGGGAGATGCGGCGGCTGGGAGCAGCCGACGATGTCGCCCGGCAAGTGGCGGCGAACACGCGACGCTGGTGGCACAACTCGGCCATGCTGCTGCACACCGCGCTGCCCACGAGCTACTACGACCTGCAAGGAGTCCCCCGACTTGCGAGCTGACCTCAACCCGTCGAACCGCCGGATACGGACCCGTACGTCCGGTGGTGTGGGAGGGGACTGACGGGACGAACCCGTCAGCCCCTATACCGATCAGGGCTCAAGCGCATGGGCGACTTCCAGAAGCGCCTCGAGCAGCACCCCGCGCCGAAGCGCCTCGGCGACATCGAGCTGCGCTTCGAGCCGTCGATGCTGATCGGCGAGACGGCCCGCGGCCTCAAGTCCTGGAGGCCCACCGCGGCCTCGGCGCTCGGCGTGGCGCTGGTGCTGCTCGCCGTCGGCCTGCTGATCACCGGCGTCCCGGAGATCGTCTCCGGCCTCCTCGTCGCCCTCGCCGCCGCCGCCTTCATCGCCGCCGTCCGGCTCCAGCGCGTCGATTCCCGCCGCCGCCGCTTCGTCCTGAACTTCCTCACCAACTCGCTGCGCCTCGACTTCGTCACTCCCATCGCAGGCAAGCCCCGCACCCTCGTCGTCCCGTTCGACGCCGTCCGCGCCGTGGAGCTCCTCGAGCAGGGCGACGGCCTGCGCTGCCTCACCGTGGACTTCGTCGTGGCCGGCGGTCGCGAGCTGTTGCGCGAGGTGCTCGCCGCCAACGTCCCCGCTGCCCAGGCGCCCGAGGCCGAGCGCATCCAGCGCGTCCTCGAAGGCGCCTTCGGCCTCGGAGCGCCGCCCCCCGCAGACGAGGAGCGCGGCCCGCCCGGCTACTCCGAAGAGGACTCGTTCGTCGGACGGTAGGGCGCTACGCCTTCGACGGCGTGGTGATCGCCCGCCACGCCTCGTCCCGCGTCTTGAAGATGCTCCCCACGTCCTTCACGCCGCTGTCCCGCAGGATCCGCATGCCCTGCAGCTCGCCGATCGCCGAGTCCGCGATCACCCGCGCCGTCCGCCGCATGCCGTGTTCCCGCGCCCAGTGGTTCAGCACCGCGATGCGCGGCGGGAACTCCGGGGCCAGGGCCTTGAGCGCCGTCTGATCCACCAGGCAGTCCCAGGTGCCGTTCATGGCGGAGATCGCCGCGCGGATCTCCTTCTCGTACTTCTCGTAGGACTCCAGCGACGGGCGGGCAGGGTAGCGGACCTCGATGATCCGCAGCTTCGCGTGGACGACGACGGTGAAGTGATCAGGCGGCAGCGGCACTGCGACCTCCGGGGGTGGAGGCGGAGAATAGTCAGGCGGCCGCCGCCGGGCTATCCCCTCTCGCCAGCCCTCTCCCCGGGGCGCTGCTCCCGGGGCGCGGTCGCGCCTTCCGCCGCCACGAAGAGGCTGCCGCCCTGCTCGCGGAACTCCTTCGACTTCTCCGCCATGCCGCCCTCGGCGTACTGCCGCACGTCCTCGGTGATCTTCATCGAGCAGAAGTGTGGCCCGCACATCGAGCAGAAGTGCGCCGTCTTCGCGCCCTCCGCCGGCAGGGTCTCGTCGTGGAACTCCTTCGCCTTGTCCGGGTCCAGCGACAGCGCGAACTGGTCCTCCCAGCGGAACTCGAAGCGCGCCTTCGACAAGGCGTTGTCCCGCTGCTGCGCCCCCGGGTGCCCCTTCACCAGGTCCGCCGCGTGCGCCGCGATGCGGTACGTC
>JACRCY010000494.1 GCA_016218785.1 Deltaproteobacteria bacterium | reverse complement strand
GGCGACACCCCATCGGCGGCGCCGGCCCGCGGCGCGGCCGCGCCGGCCCGCGGCGCGGCGGCACCGGCCGGCGGCGTGGCGTTGCCGACCTGCGCATCGGCGACGACGTGACAGGTGGTGCAGTCCCCCACGTAGGGGTGGGGCATGTCCTGCGCCATGGAGATGGTGAGCTTGCGGCGCACCTCGTGGCACTCAGTGCACTTGCCGGTGAAGGGGTGCGGGCGGCGCTGGCCGATGTTGATGGGCTCCTGCTCGAACGCGGCCAGGCCCGGCCGGGCCGCGGGCCGGGCCTGGGCCACGAAGGCCGCGAGCGAGCGGATGGGGATCGCGAACGCCACCCCGGTCGAGGCGCCCGCCGGGGCGAAGATGGCGGTCACCAGGCCGACGACCTCGCCGCGCAGGTTGAGCAGCGGGCCGCCCGAGTTGCCCTGGTTGATGGTCGCGTCGGTCTGGATCAGCTCGGGGTAGGCCCGGTCGCCGATGCGCAGCGCCCGGTGGCGCTCGCTGACGATCCCGAGCGAGGCGGAGTGGGACAGCCCGAGCGGCGTCCCCACCGCGACCACGCGGTCCCCCACCTGCACCGACTCGGAGTCACCGAGGGGCACGGTCGGGAACGGGCCGCGGCCCCACATGGCGAGCAGCGCCAGGTCCTGCGCGGGGTCAGCCGCCACGACCCGGGCGAGGAAGCGCGGCGCGTCGCGGCGCCAGACCTGCACCTCGATCTGCTCGGCGTCGGCGACGACGTGCTGGTTGGTCAGCACCAGGCCGCGGGGGTCGACGATCACGCCCGCGCCCGCGCTCTCGGTGGGGACCGGGGCGTCGAGGTGGCGCCGCGACCGGATCGCGACCACGGCCGGGCGCGCCGCGGCGATGGTCGAGGAGATCGCCTGCTGCAGCTCGACCAGGCGCGGCGGCGGCTGCGCCACGGCCGTAGCGGCCAGGGCCGGGACTACGCACATGAGGAGCCCACGCGTCACCGCCCCACCGCGAAGGCGCCCATGCCGGGGGGCGTGTACCCGGGCGCCCCCGAGAGCCGCTGGCGCCAGTCCTCGAAGCTCCGTCGCTGGTCCTCGACCGCCCGGCGCCGCCAGTCCTCGAGGCGCGGGTCGCGGCCGGCGTTGAGGTCGGGCCGATCGGGCCAATCCCGACCGAGGAGGGGGGCGGGCGCCGCGTACCCGGGCGGGACCGCGTAGCCGGGCGGGACCGCGTAGCCGGGGGGCAGCCAGTCCCAGTTGACGCCGCGCGCGGCGGCGGCTGGCGCGGGGCGCGGCCAAGCCTGCTGCTGCCAGGGCTGCTGCCACTGCTGCTGCTGCTGCCACTGTTGCATCGGCCAGAACCCGTCCCAGTTGACCTTGGTCAGGGGGAGCCGTTGCTGCATGAGCCGGCGCTCGGCGGCCGTGGTGCCGGGCGGCGGGATCGTGACGTAGAGGTGGCGCCCGCGCCGCACGATGTCGACGAGCGCGCCGGCGGCGTCGCGCGTCGCGGCCTTGAACTCGGCGATCGAGCGCGTGGGCTTCCCGTTGATCGCGAGGATCACGTCGCCGGCCAGGATGCCGGCATCGACGCCCCGGCCGTCGGCGACGTCGTCGACGAGCATGCCGCGCACGCCCTCGCCGACGTCGGCCTCCTTGGCCTCGCGGGGGCTGAGCGTGACGATGTCGAGCCCGAGCCACGCCACCTCCACCTCGACCTCGGCCTCGGGCAGGGCGGTCGGCTCGCGGGCCACCACCGGGGGCGGCGCCGCTGCCACGAGCACGGCCTTGAACGTCTGCCCGCCGCGCCACGCGGTGGCCTGCAGCCGCGCGCCGAGGTCGACCTCCTTGAGCGCCCGGGGGACGTCCTCGGGCTTCTTGATGGTGGTCTCGCCCAACTGGCGCAGCACGTCACCGGGCTGCAGCCCCGCCTGCGCGGCCGGGCCGCCGGCCGTGATGTTGCTGACGACGACGCCCGAGCGCGGGAGCTTGAGCTGCTTGCGCATGACCTCGGTGAGCGGCTGGAGCGTCATCCCCAGCCACACGCCCTGCGGGGCGGTGACGGCGGCGACCAGGCGCACGTCGGAGGGGTCCCGGGCCTGGGCGCGGGCGCTCCCGCGCCCGCCGAGCCAGAAGACCAGCACCACCGCCACGGTGATGCCTACCAGCACCGACAGCACGACGACCAGGTGGAGGGCTCGTTGCATGATCGCGCTCCTTACCCCCGCGGCCGCAGGACGCCGGGCGGGCTCACCCCGGGGAAGACGCCCAGGGGCAGCGTCGCGGCGCGGAGCCGCCCCTGCACGTAGAGACCGACCGCATCCGCCACGGTGCCGGCGACGCCGGCGAAGCCCATCACGCGGAGCTGCGCCAGCGCGGCCACGGCGGTCGGCGAGAGGTCACCCGCCACGAGCGCATTGACGCCGCGGTCGATGAGGCGCTGGGCGATCTCCGCCTCGCCGAGCGGTCGGGTGGCCGTGCCCGGATTGGCCAGGACCTGGGCGGACCCGGTACCGAGGTTGTAGAGGATGAGGTAGGGCGCCGTCCCGACGCTCGGCGCCACGGCGTAGCCCAGCCCGGGGCCGGTGGCGGCGATCGCCAGGACCCCGGCGAGGTTGGGCGGGGAGGGGCTGGCCACGACGGTGGACGTCGCGGGGATGAGCTGGCCGCGGCGATACGATCGGTAGACCTGCTCGATGGCGCCGAACGTGCCCGAGTAGACCTGGACGCCGGCTCCGCGCAGCGCGGCGAAGGCCCCGGGCCCCACGTTGCCGGCGATCACCACCCCGACACTCTGGGCGGTCAACAGGGCGGCCGCGGTCTGGCCGCGGCCCACCGCGCCGGGGCTGGGGTTGGGGAGCACGAACCACTGGCCCTCCGGCCCGTCGCGGAGCAGGAAGAACGGCGCCGCGGAGAAGACCGGCGCCACCTGGGCTTCACGGCTCGGTCCGGTGGCGGCGATGGCGACCCGCCAGAGATAGGGCGCGGGCGCGACGGCGGGCCCGACGGGCGCGAGCGTCGCACCGGGCCCCGCCGCCGCGAGGAGCGCGCCCGGCGAGCCGGTGGGCGTCCCGGTGGCCGCGGCCAGGGTGCCGGAGTCGGCGCCGGTCGCCGGGAGCTTGACGAAGATGTTCTTCTTGCGCTCCCCCCGCGTGATCTGGAGCTTCACCTTGGCCCCGGGCTTGGCCGCGGCGATGGCGGCGCGGAGCTCGGCGGCCGAGGTGATGTCCTGGTTGTCGACCTTGAGGATGGCGTCGTCGACCTTGAGGCCGGCGACGGCCGCGGGCGAGCCCTCCACCACCTGGGTGATCACCGGCCCCTTGACCCCCTCCATCTCGAGGAGGTCGGCGCGCTTGGGCGTGAGCTTCTCGACCCGCGCGCCCAGCAGCATGGGCGAGTCGGACGTGAAGGCGACGGTCTTGACCGGCGTCACCGGGTTGATCTGGTGGCACTTCTTGCAGGCGCCCCAGTCGGGGTGCGTGAGCTTCGCGTTCTCGGCGATCGGCGGGGCGGTGGCCGCGGGGACCGCCCCGGCCCGGGCCGCGCCGCCGGCCGCGCCGCGCACCTCGTGGCACCGCGTGCAGTGCCCGAAGTCGGGGTGGGGCGCGCGCACGCCCGCGGTGATGGGCGGCGCCGTGGCCGCGGGGACCACGCCGTTGGTCGTCTTCGGGCTGGCGCACCCCGTGGTCGGTCGGGAGTGGCCGCCGAGGGTCCACGCGATCGCCACCACCACGGCCAGCACCGTCACCACGATGACCGGCTTGAACCACGGGGCGCAGAAGACTCGCGGCTCCGCGTCATTCATCGTCGCACCTCGCCTCCTGGTCGTCGGCGCGGAGGTGAACCACCACGTCGCCGGGACGCCCCACGCAGCGCCGCAAGGCGCCGACCACCTCGCGGCGCAACTCCTCCGCCTCCTGGAGGGACTGACGGCCGTCGGTGAACACATCCAGCTCCACCCAGATGCGCTGCCCGATCACGCGGGAGCGCACCGACCCGAGCCCGGCCACGCCGGGGACCTCCCCCGCCGCCACCTCGAGGCGCCGCAGCAGCTCCGGGTCGAGCGCGCTGTCCGTCAGCCCCTGCATCGCTTCCCAGATGCCCTTCACGCTGCTGTGCAGGATGAGCCCGGCGACCAGCACGGCGGCCAGCGGATCGAGGACGTGGACGCCGAGCTTGGCGCCTGCGATCCCGGCGAGGACCGCGAGCGACGAGTAGACGTCGGCCCGCTTCTCGGCGGCGTTGGCCACCACCGCCGGGCTCTGCAGCTGGCGGCCGGCGCACAGCGACTGGCGGTACATCATCTCGTTGACGACCGCCGACAGGAGCGCGCCGAGGAGGGTGATCGCCGACGGGGTCACGTCGTGCCTGTGGACGATCAGGTGGACCGAGTCGTACATGATGAAGCCGCCGGCGGCGAGCAGCAGCGTGTAGATGCCCACCGCCACCAGGAACTCGACCTTGCCGTAGCCGTACGGGTGCCGGGAGTTCGCCGGGCGGCGCGCGACGCGCAGCCCGACGAAGAGCAGCCCCGAGGAGAGCAGGTCGGCCAGCGAGTGGATGGCGTCGGCCACGAGCGCCTGGCTCCCGCCCACTACCCCGAGGAAGCCCTTGACGGCGGTCAACGCGAGGTTGCCGCCGATGTTGACGGGCCCGATCGACTGCGCGCAGCGCTGGCAGGCTCGGTAGCGCATGGTCTAGCGTCCGCGACGCTCCTCCAGCTGGGCGCGGATGTCGCGATCCAGCGCGTCGGACGAGCGGTAGAGGAGGAACCCCCCGATGAGCGCGCCGGCGATGATGGCCACTCCGACCAGGCAGATCATGGGCGCGGCCTCCTCCTCATGGCAGCCACAGGAACACGTAGTGCCCCTTGAGCAGGGAGTAGAGCAGTAGGAGGAACGCCACCTGCTGCGTGTGCAGCACGTAGAGCCCCTTGCGCACCTTCGGCGGGTAGCGGAACCGCATGAGGAAGCCGCCGACGGTGAGCACGCCCATCAGCACGAGCGACAGCCACAGCCAGTTGTTGGCCCACGAGGTCGTGTAGCAGTGGAAGCACGCGGCCACGAAGCCGGCGGTGTTGAGGTAGCAGTGCCAGCGGAGCAGCCAGGTGTAGTAGAGCTGCACGCCGCGGAACCGGAAGCGCTTGCGCAGGTGGTTGGCGGCGATGTAGGTGTTTGCCGCGACGAACAGGAGGATGCTCAGGTTGCCCGAGCGCGTCGGCCAGTTGTAGTCGGTGACGTAGCAGAGGACGAAGCTCAGCGAGATGACCACCGCGTAGGCCACCGTCTTGCCGACCCACGCGGGCAGGGGTTGCGCCGCCGCCGCGGGCGCGAGGGGTCGGTGGTTGAGTCTGGTGGCCACCCACACGGCGCAACTCCTAGTACCTCACCGGGGTGAACTGCTTGGCGGCGGCGTCGGCTTCGAAGTACGGCAGCTTCTTGAAGCCGAAGACGAGGCCGAAGAAGTTCCCCGGGAAGGTGTCGAGGTGGTGCACGTAGCGGTTGGCGGCGTCGACCGACAGGCGGCGCGTCTGGTCGAGATCCTTCTCCACGTCGACGAGGGCGCGCGTCACCACCTGGAAGCTGTCGCTCAGGCGGAGCTGGGGGTACTGCTCGGCGATGGCCAGCAGGCGGCCGAGCTGCGCCGGCAGGCTCGCCACATCGGCGGGATACATGGGTGCCGCGGGCGCCGCCGCGCCCGCGCCCGCCCCGGCGCCCAGGCCCGCGCCGGCGCCCGCGCTGGCGCCGGACGTCGCGCCTCCGAGCGCCACGCGCTTGTCCGCCACGGTACCGAAGACGCCGGCCTCGTGCCGGGCGTGCGCGATGATCACCTGCTCCAGCGTGCGCGCGAGGTCGCTCCGCCGCTGGATCAGGGCGTCGACCTTGGCCCGGGCGGCGAGCGCGTCGGTGTGGTCGACGACCAGCCGGTTGTAGTACCGGACGGTGAGGCCCAGGACCAGGAGGCCGCTCGCCACGGCGAGGCCGACCCACACCCGCCGCGGCGACTCCTCGTAGTAGCGCTTCAGGCGCTGGAGCCACGGCACGCGCCGCAGCCGCGCCGGGGAGCGGGCGACGGCGGGCCGGGGGGCGACGGGGGGACCGTACACCGCACGGATTATGCGCGTGACGGTCCCCATCCCGGCCTCAGAGGTCCTCGTCGGCCAGGTTCTCCAGCTCGAGCACCTTCTTGAAGCAGACGACCGCCTCGTCGTGACGGCCGGCGCCCTCGTACAGGAAGCCGAGCTGCTGCTGGAAGCGGACCTGATCGGGCTCGAGCTCGACCGCGCGCTTCAGGGCGGCGATGGCGTCGTCGTCGCGCCCCTTCTGATCGAGGATGGAGCCGATGCGCTGGTGCGCCCGCGCGTTCTTGGGATCGAGCTCGACGGCCTTCTCGAGGCTCTCGAGCGCCTCGTCGGGCCGCTTCTCGTGCAGCAGGCACAGGCCCAGGCGATAGTGCGCCTCGGCGCCGGCGGGGCGGAGCTTGATGACGACGCGCAGCGAGTTGATCGCGCGCTCGTGCTGGCCCTGCTCCTGGAAGAGACGGCCCAGGTTCAGGTGCGCGTCGGGATCCCGCGGCGTGAGCTTGATGATCTCCTGGAAGGCGCTGATGGCCTTCTCCTTGTGCCCCTTGTGCCGGGCCGCGCGGGCGATGTTGGAGTAGATGCGGATGACGTCCTTCTTCTCGAGCGCGAAGCGGCGGTTGTAGAAGCCCACCGTCTCGCTCACGAGCCGCCCGAGGAGCAGCATGGCCGAGTGGCCGAAGTACTCGCCGCCCACCGGGCTGACCCCCTCGGCCGCCGCCGCGGCCGGGGCATCGGCGGCCCCTTCGGGCTCGCTCCGCTCCGGTGTCGACGCGAGCCGTGCGCGGGGCCGCTCGGCCGGACCGGCCTCGCCGGCCGGCTCCTGCTTCGTCGCGATCATGGTCGCCTCTCCCTTCACGGCTCATCCTCCGCGGTCGGATCCGGAAGCTGCGCCGGCTTGCCGAAGGCGCCGGCGATCATCGCGATCAACCCCGCGACGAGGAGCACCAGTGAGCCGCCTCCCTTGAGGCAGTCGAGCACGTAGTACCACTCGTCGAAGATCCCCCAGATGCCGAGCGCGACGAAGAACAGCCCCAGGATGATGTGCATCATGGCCGCTACCTCAGTCGATTGACGCCGCTGACCACCGCGATGGAGCCCACGCCCACCATCACCAGCGGCGTGGCCCCCTTCACGAAGTCCAGCACCGCGTAGTACTCGTCGTAGAAGCCGTAGACGGCGAGGCCCAGCAGCGCGAGCCCGAACGCGATGTGCGCCGGGCTGGGCCGGAGCCGCGCCAGTCCCGCGATCACGGCCACCAGCCCCACGAGCGCGGTCGCCGGCTGCAGGAACCCCTTCAGGAACTCGACGACGACGAAGTACTCGTCGTACACGCCGATGAGCCCCACCCCGAACGCCACCGCGCCGCCGATGATGTGGGACATCCGCATGACGTCGCCTAGCGCGGCTCCCCCGCGTCGACCCAATCGAGCAGCTGCGGCGCCTCGGCCGGGGCGAGGAAGTGGCTCATCGGCCCGCCGGGCTGGATCATCATCCCCAGGAGCCCGCTCTGCGCGTAGCTGCGGATGTTCTGATAGGTGCTGAGGTTCCGCAGCGCGCCGCCGTGGCAGCGCAGGCAGTTGCGCGAGACGATCTCGGCGACGGAGCCGGAGTAGGTGGGGGCGTTGGTCGGGGCCACTACGGACGGGCCGGCCACCGTCTGCGGTCGGGCGTAGGTCCGCGTGCACGGCGCGTTCGCCCCCGGAGTCGCGACCAGCTCGCCGCGCGCCGTCGGATCGGCGGCCACGGCGGCCGCCTGGGCCGCCGTCGACGGCTGCGCCGCGCCCACCCGCACTCCCGCCATCATCGTGCGCCCGCAGGCCGGGCAGCGGAGCCCGGGGCAGTAGAGGTGGCCGTCATTGGGCACGCGGGTGCCGCAGCCGGGGCAGACGCAGACGGTCGCGGCGCCCGGCCGCTGCGGCACGAAGTTGACGGTCCAGATGGGCGGGGGGAACGTGGGCGGAGCCGCCGCGTACGGTGCCGCGAATCCTTCGGTGGCCGGGAAGCCGCCGGCCCCCGGCGCCGGCCAGGCGCCGCCCGGGGCGGCGGTGGGATTGCGCAGCCCTTCCCGCTCGGGCGCCGCGGGGGGGGGCGCGGCGGGCATCGCGCCACCGACGCCGGCCCCCGCGGCCGCGGCGGGCGCGGTCAGGGCGGGCGCCGCGCCCGAGAAGAGGAAGCCGGCCTTCATGTCCGTGCGGCAGCGCGGGCAGCGGAGCTCCTCGCACTCGCGGCCCGCCTGCTTGGCGACCACGGCACCGCAGGCGGGGCAGACGCACGCGGTC
Source organism: Deltaproteobacteria bacterium (assembly GCA_016218785.1). GTDB lineage: Bacteria > Myxococcota_A > Polyangia > JACRCY01 > JACRCY01 > JACRCY01. Next base: position 3,767 of record JACRCY010000494.1, on the reverse strand, counting down.
AGGGCCCCGCGCGCGTCGCCCAGCAGCGGGGCGGCCGCCTGGGTGACGCGGGGCGTCTTCTGCCGTGCGGAGGAGATGGCCCAGAGACCACCGGTCGCCACGAGCACGAGCAGCGCGATGAGCGCCGTGCGCCGCAGACGGCTCTGGTCGGGATCGCTCAACAGTGCGGCTAGTCGTGCCAGCATGCGTAGACTCGGGGGCCTCCGCTAGGGCCCTCAGCAAGAGGCGTGCCTTGGGCACGGATCTCCCCCGCGGGGCGCGGCGGCTGCGGACGATTCTCGTACTAGCCCGGAATCACGGCCGAAACCCAGGGGCCGCGCGGCGCGGCGCCGGATCCTGCCGCCCGGGGCCGAGGGCGTGAGTTGCGGTCGCTTTCCCGACTCGGCGCTGCCCGGATGCGCCCGGGACCAGGAATCAGCTTGGTTGTCAACGGGTTGGCGGCTGAGGAAAAACGCCCGAGCGCCCCAGCGACGCGTACGGCGTGACGACGCGGTCCGCCGGCGCCCGCGCGGCCGTCGCCGTCAGGAGACGGCGTCGCGCTGGCGCAGCTCGACGGCCGCGGCGAGGTGGGCCGCAGCCTCCCGGCGGCGCCCGAGGCAGGCGTAGATCAGGCCCAGGCTGCGATGAGCGGTCGGGTGATCGGGGACCTGGCTGAGCGCGGCCTCGAGCGCGGCCGCCGCCTCGTCGAGCCGGCCGTGTCCGATGAGCTGCGCCGCGAGGCAGCGCTGCGCCCGGCCATGCCGGGGCTCCAAGGTCACGGCCGCGCGCAGGCTGGCGAGGGCCGCCTCCGTGTCGCCGCCCCGCAAGAGGGCGAGCCCGAGCAGGTAGTGGATCTCGGCCTCGCCCGGCTGCCGCGCCAGGGTCGTGCGGAGCACGGCGGCCGCGCGCGACGCGTCCCGTTCGGCCAGCCAGAGGCGCGCGAGCTCCGCCACGAGCGTGGCGTCGAGCGGTGACTCCTCGAGGGCCCGGGTGCACGCCGCGATCGCCCGCGCGCGGTCGCGGGGGGAGAGGCGCCGCGCGTCGACGCCGCGGTCGCCCGGGCGCGCCCCGGCGGCCCCGTCCGGCACCGACACCCGCCGGTCGTACCACGCCACGACGTCACGCAGGAGGCGCCCCACCCAGGCGCCGAGCGCCCGCAGGCCGAACTCGATCCCGGCTGCCGCGCCCGAGGCGCCGGCGCGCCACCCGTTGCGCGAGCCGACCGCGATCAGCATGACGGTCACCGTCAGGCCGCCGCCGAAGAGCGTGGCCAGGGGCTTGGTGCAGAGGTTGGTGAGCCACGCGACCACGATCGCCGCCGAGGTCACGACCCCGACCCAGAACGCGGGGCCGCGCTGCCCCTCGCGCCAGCGGACGCAGTCGAGGCCGATCGACGAGAGGACGAAGGCGCCGAGCAAGCCGAACGCGTAGAGCTGACCGAGCAGGTCGATGACGCCGCGGGTCAGGAGCAGCACGAGCACCGGCACGAGCGTCGCGACGCCAATGGCGAAGTGCGGTGTCGCGAGCGACCGGCTGCGCGCCGCCAGCCGGGGCGGGAGGAAGCCCTGACGCACCAGCGCCAGCAGCACGTGGTAGCAGCCGAGGATGGCGGTGTTGGCCGAGAAGATGAGGAGCGCGGCCGCCGAGAGGGCCACCGCGGCCTGCAGCGGATCTCCACCGAACCAGCCGGCGAGCTCGGAGATGAAGCGGTCCGACCGCGGCACCACGGTCGCGCGGCCGGCGAGGGTGATCGTCGAGAACGCGGTCAAGAGGGGGGCGGTGATGACGACCGAGCCGAAGACGAGACCCATGGCGACGTTGGCCACCCGTCGCCGCGGGCGGGCCAGGGATCCGCTGATCTGGGAGAGGGCCTCGAGGCCGCTGAAGGCCAGCCAGGCCGCGCCGAAGCCCGCCAGGAGCTGGGGTCCGCTCGCCTGGGTCACCGCGCCGAAGCGGGAGCCGAGCGTCGCCCACTCGGCCGCCGTGAGCCGCGACGCAGTCACGATGACCACCACCAGCTGGGTCACGAACGCGAGGCCCCCCATGACGAGCGACACGATCGCCGAGCGCCGGACGCCCGCCAGGTTGAGCAGGCCGAGCACCACGAGCGCCATGCAGGCGAGGGGCAGCGTCAGCCCTGGCCGGCTCACCACCGAGCCGAGGTAGGCCACGCCCGCGAGCACGCCGATGCTCGCGGCCAGGAAGTAGTCGGTGCAGATGAGGACTCCCCCCAGGCACCCGATGGTGGGGCCGAAGGCGGCGGACGCCACGGACACCACGCCGCCGCCGCCGGGGTAGCGCCAGGCGATCTCGGCGTACTTGAACGCCAGCAGGAGGCCGGCCACGGCCACGAGCGAGACGAAGGCCGCCGCCAGGGTGCCGACGCCGCGCTGGTTGTAGAGGAGCCCCGGGACGTAGTAGACCGAGCTGCCCACGTCGGCGAAGACCACGGCCCAGCACAGCAGCGGGCCGAGGTGGCGGGGGCGCTGGAGCGCCGTGGCGAGCGACGCGCTCATGGTCTGCCGGCGGCCTCACGGTGGGCCGGCGTGCCCGTCTCCGCCCCGAGGTGGCGGGCACCCTCGACGAGGGCGAAGCTCGGCTCGGAGGTGACTCGGGTCGTGCTCAGGCTGAGGTGCGCCCGCTGGAGCTGCTCGGCCAGCCGCGCGCCGATGAAGGCCGCACCGCCGCCCAGGATGAACCCGGCCTGGCACGTGCGCCCGCTCCGGTTGTAGTGCCCGAGGACGTTGCTCTTGGCGGCCCGAGCGACGCTCTCCGCGAGGTCGATCGCCGCCGCGTCGAGGACCGGCCCGACCGCGAAGCTGCGGCCGGCCAGACGCACGACGTCGCGGCGCAACTCCAGCGCCCGCACGATCGCGTACTCGTCGCCGACGAGCCCCTGATCCTGCGAGTCGCGGATGACGCGGCGCACGCAGTCGATCAGGCCGAGGTCGGGCTGCTCGACCTGGAGCTCGCAGCCGAGATCGGTCGTGACGATGGCGATCTTGGTGCGGAAGTAGCCCACGTCCAGCAGCACGAGCCGGTCGATGCCCGCGAGAGCGGGATCCTGGTGCGCGAACGCGGCGGCGCAGCTGGGCGCATCGGCCACCTGGGCGCGCACCTGGAGCCGCAGCTGCCGCGGGGCGTCGCGGCGGAGACTGCCGCCAGCCAGGGTGACCGCGCCCGTCAGGGCCCGGGCGTGCTCGGCGATGAGGCGCGCCTTGGTGCCCGAGTCGACGAGGAGCACCAGCTCGAGGGGGGCCGTGGGCGGCGCGCAGAGCAGCAGCGCCTTCTGCGTGAGGAGCGCCACGTTCTCGGGCGTGGGGTGCTGGCCGAGGACCTCGCGGTCGGCGCCGTAGGCGGCGGCCAGCCAGCCGCACAGGGCGACCCCGCCGCCCAAGCGGCCGCTGGCCTCGCGCAGGAACTGGGGGCCGCCGCGGTACGAGGCCGCGCGGGGGTGGGCGGTCGGCTCGAAGCCCTCGGGGCGCAGCGGGGCCTCGCCCTCGCCGAGCACCAGGTCATCGTCGGTGGGCGGCGCGTCGGGCCGGAGCAGCGTGTGCGCCACCGCGCTCGGGAAGCGCAGCCGCCGCGCCCGCCCTTGCGCCGTCACGAAGAGCCCCTTCGTGAAGAGGTCGCCGAGATCGAGATAGAGCCTGGCCGGCGTCGCGGTCATCTCAGAACTTGCTCGCGCAGAGCTTGCGGCGCTTGCTGCGGTTGTCGGGCCCCTCCCGCGGCGCGGTCAGCGCCCCGACGACGAGCATGTCGGCGGCCGCGGGCTGACGGGCCGCGGC
>JACRCY010000493.1 GCA_016218785.1 Deltaproteobacteria bacterium | reverse complement strand
GGACCAGGGCGGGACGCATGCGCTTCTCGGTGAGACTGTGACGGCTCCGGCGGTCTCTGTCAATTGAGGCCCGCGGCGGGCGGGCGAGGTTGCCTGGCGGGGGCTACTGGGTTGCGGCCTTGGCCGGCGGCGGCGTGGCGGCGGGCGGCGCGGCGGGCGCCTTGGCGCCGGGGGCCGGCGGCGGCACCTTGGCGCCCGGCGGCAGGGCCTTGAGTCCCGGCGGCATCCCCTTCATGCCCGGCATGCCCTTCATGCCCGGCATCAGCGACGCCGGCCCGGCGCCCGGAGCCCCCGGCGCGCCGGGCATCATGCGCCCGCCCGGACCGACCGGCGGGTGCCCCGGAGGCATGCCCGGGCCGCCCGGCGCGGCGCCGGGGGTGGTGTCGATCTTCACCAGGTTCAGCTTGTCCTCGAACACCTGCACGTTCGCCTTCTTCTTCAGCTCGGCGACGAAATCCTCCTGCGCCTTCTGCCGCTTGTCGCGGTAGAGGCGGTTCTGGATCTGGCGCTTCACCTCGTCGAAGGCGCGGTTGATCGCCTTGCGCTTGCCCGTGAGCTTGAGGACGTGCCACCCCTTGGCGGTCTTGATGGGCGCGGAGATGTCGCCCGTGTTCTGGAGCTTGAAGGCCGCGTCGACGACCTCCTTCGGGTACTGCTTGGCGTTCGCGGCGAAGAAGCTGAGGTCGCCGCCGCGCTGCTTGTTGGCGGCCTCGTCGGTGGAGTACTGGTTGACCAGCTCGCGGAAGTACTTGGCGTCCTGCGTCTTGTCCTTCGCCAGCTGCTCGTTGTACTTGGCGATGACCTCCTTGGCCTTCGCCTCGCCGTCGACGAGGATGTGCGACACCCGCACCTCCTCGGGCTTGTTGTACTCGTCCTTGTGGTCGTCGTAGAACTTCTTGCACTCGTCGTCCTTGATGTCCTCGAGCTTGATCTTGTTGTCGAACTCGTCCTTCATCAGCTTCTGGATCATCACCTGCTTCATGGTGCGGACGACTTCCTCGTCCTTGTCGTAGCCCTTGCGCGCCGCCTCCTTGGCGAGCGTCTCGAAGCGGACGAGGTTGTCGAGGAACTCCTTCTTGCGCTCCACCGAGGTGTAGCGGGCCCGGATGTAGGGGCTCTGCTTGTTGATCCGATCCTCGAACTCGCCGACGGTGATGGTCACGTCGTCGATCTTGGCGATCGCGGTCGGATCTCCGGGCTTCTTGGTCTGCGGGCCCGACGTGGGCCTTTGCTTCGCGCCGCCCTTGTTGTCGCACGCGCTGCCGAAGGCCGCGACGCAAAGGCTCAGGACCAGGACTCCAAGCTGCCGCTGCATGAGTCGCTCCTTTTCTCGTTCCCGGGCAGCGCGAAGGCGCCGCACCGTGGGCGAAACCCTATTGGGCGCGATTAGTTAGCATAGGCCAGGAGGTCCTGCAAGATCTTCTTGGCGGCCGCGGCGCGGCCCCCGCGCTCGGCCTCCGTGAAGGTCCGGGTGAGACGCATGTCCGGGGAGAGCCGGAAGAGGCTCCGCCTGGCGCCGACGAGCCGCGCCACCCGCGCGGGATCGAGCGGGGTGGTCTCGGCGAGGGCCAGCGCCACCTTGGTCTCGCTGATCTCGAGGGTGGTGGCGTGGAGCTGGCGCGCCAGGCACCTGCACACCATCAGATCGGCGAGCAGCCGCACCTCGTCCGGGGGCCTGCCGAAGCGGTCCTCGACCTCCACGAGCAGCTCGGCGACCGCGTCCTCGTCCGGGGCCGCCGACAGGCGCTTGTAGAGGTCGAGCCGCTGCCCCACGTCGGGGCAGTAGTCGTCGGGCACGTAGCCGGGCAGGTCGGTGGTGAGGTCGGGGTCCCGCTCGCGGTGCAGACTCTCCCCCTTGAGCTCGGCCACCGCCTCCTCGAGCAGGCGCGTGTACAGGTCGAAGCCGACCGCGGCGATGGCGCCCGACTGCCGCGCGCCGAGCAGCTCGCCCGCGCCGCGGATCTCGAGGTCGTGCGAGGCGATGCTGAAGCCGGCGCCCAGCTCGGTGAAGCGTTGCAGCACCCCGAGGCGCGCCTTGGCGTCGGGCGTCAGGGCGTCCTCGGCCGGGACCATGAGGTAGCAGACGGCGCGCTCGCGGGCGCGGCCGATCCGCCCGCGCAGCTGGTAGAGCTGGGCCAGGCCGAAGTGGTCGGCCTGGTCGACGAACATGGTGTTGGCCCGGCCGATGTCGAGCCCGCTCTCGATGATCGTCGTGCAGACGAGCACGTCGTACTGGTGGTCGACGAAGTCGACCATGACGCGCTCGAGGCGGCGCTCGTCCATCTGCCCGTGCGCAGCGGCGACGCGCGCCTCCGGGACCAGGCCGCGGACGCGCGCGGCCCACTCGTCCAGGTCCTGCACGCGGTTGTGCACGAAGAAGACCTGGCCGCCGCGCTGGAGCTCGCGGCGGATGCCGTCGCGCACCAGGTTCGGGTCGAAGCGGCACAGGATGGTGCGGATCGCGAGGCGGTCGGCCGGTGGCGTGGCGATGATCGAGATCTCGCGCATCCCCACCATGGCGAGGTGCAGGGTCCGCGGGATGGGCGTGGCGGTGAGGGTGAGGACGTCCACCTGGGTGCGCAGCTTCTTGAGGCGCTCCTTGTGGGCCACGCCGAAGCGTTGCTCCTCGTCGATGATGAGGAGGCCCAAGGACTTGAAGCGCACGTCGGCCGAGAGGAGCCGGTGCGTGCCGATGACGATGTCGAGCCGTCCGTCGGCGAGCCGCTTGACGGTCTCGACCTGGTCGGCGCGGGGCTTGAAGCGCGACAGCGCCGCCACCCGCACGGGGTAGTCGCGGAACCGCTCGGCGAAGGTGACGAAGTGCTGCTCCACCAGCACCGTGGTCGGCGCCAGCATGGCCACCTGGCGGCCGCCCTGCACGGCGCGGAGGGCGGCGCGCAGCGCCACCTCGGTCTTGCCGTAGCCGACGTCGCCGCACACCAGGCGGTCCATGGGCCGCCCCGCCTCCAGGTCGGCGAGGACCTCCTCGATGGCGCGCTGCTGGTCCTCGGTCTCCTCGAAGGGGAAGGTCGCCTCGAACTCGCGGAACATGGCGTCGCCCGCGGGGAAGGCGTGGCCCGCCAGCGCCTGGCGCTGGGCGTACAGCTGCAGCAGCTCCTCGGCGAGCTGCCGCACCTCGGCCGAGGCGCGCGCCCGCGTCTTCTCCCAGGTGAGGCCGCCGAGGCGGTCGAGCCGGGGCTGGGCCCCGTCGCCGCCGACGTACCGCTGCAGCGCCGCGAGCCGGTAGACCGGCAGGTAGAGGGTCCCCGCCTCGTAGTCGAGCTGGAGGAAGTCGATCGGGGTGCCCTTGACCGGGAGCTTGGTCAGGCCGCGGTAGCGCCCGATGCCGTGCTCCTCGTGCACGACGTAGTCGCCGACCTGCAGGTGCTGCAGGTCGCCGAACACGGGCCCCGCATGCCGCGGCGGGGCGCGGTGCGCGCGCGGGCCGAAGATCGCGTCTTCGGTGACGACCCCCACCCGGTCGGCAGGGAGGCGGAAGCCGCGGCCGAGCGGGCCGATACGGATCTCCGGCGGCCCGCCGGGGGCCGGCTCCAGGAGATCGAGGTTCGGCCCCGCCGGGCGGATGGTGGGCTCGAAGCCGTGGCCGCGCAGCAGCGCGGCGAGGCGCTCGCCGTGCCCCGCCGTGGTCGCGACGAGCACCCGGCGGAAGCCCTCCTCGGCGTCCTCGCGCAGGGCGAGCGCGAGCGGCCGCAGCAGCTCCTCCCCCCGCTCGGCGCGGGCGCGGTGCATCTCGGCCGAGAGCGCCGCGTTGGAGTCGGCGTGGAGGCGCACCTCGGGGACCTCGGCTTCCCCCGCCCCCCGGTGGAACGACACGCGCCGCGCCTCCACCCGCCGCGACGCCTGCAGCGCGACCGCGGACTCCCCCTCCGTCAGGAAGAAGTCCTCGGCGGGGAAGGCCAGGCGGTGCTCGGCGCGGGCGTGGGCGCAGCCCTCGCGCGCCCGCACGGTCTCGCGCCGGATCTCCCCGAGCACGGCCTCGGGGTCGTCGACCATCCAGAGGCCGTCCCGGGGGAGGTACTCGTCGAGCGGCGCCAGGCGCGCGTGGTAGGCGGGCGCGAGCCCCTCGGCGCCGAAGAAGTCGCTCCCTTGCTCCACCAGCTCGACGATCGCCCGGGTGCGGCTCGACGGGTGCGCGGCCGCGTCGGCCGCCGCGAGCAGGCGCGCGCGGGGATCGGCGCCGGGGGTGCGCACGGTCTCGCGCACCGGGTGGAGGTACAGCTCCGTGACCGCGCGCATGGTGCGCTGCGACTGCGGGTCGAAGAAGCGGATCGACTCGACGAGGTCGCCGTACAGCTCGAGCCGCGCCGGGAAGCGGTAGAGCGGCGGGAAGACGTCGACCACGCCGCCGCGCACGGCGAAGGTCCCGGGATCCTCGACCACGGGCACGCGGCCGTAGCCCGCGCGCTCGAGCTGCGCCGCCGTGGCGTCGCGGTCGAGCGTCTCCCCCTCGAGCGCCACCTCGCAGAAAGCGCCGAAGCCCGCGCGGGGGATCACCCGCCGCGCGTAGGCCGAGGCCGACATGCAGAGCACGTCGCCGGTGAAGCCCTGCGACAGCCGGAAGAGCACGGCGAGGCGCCGCATGACGGCGCGGCGGTCGGGCGACAGGTCGGCGTACGGGGAGGTCTCGACCGCCGGCAGCAGCATCACGCGCGGCGGAGCGGCCGGATGCTCCGTCGCGGCATCGCCCCGCGCGCCCCCTGCGCCCGCGCCGCCGCCCGGCCCGGGGCCGAGGAAGAAGGCGAGGTCCCGGGCCAGCGCCTCGGCCTGCGGCTCCTCCGCGGTGAGGCACAGCAGCGGCCGCCGCCCAGGCCCGAGGCCGGCGGCGAGGCGCGCCGCCAGGAGCGCCACCAGCGTCGGATCGGCGGCGCACAGCCGCACGCAGCGCTGCCCTTCTGCGAGCAGGCGCTCGAGCCGCGCGAGGCCCTCGCGCACCGGCGTGACGTCGTCGTGCTCGGCGAGCGCGTCGACGGCGGGTGTTTCGGGTTCCGGCTCCATGGGCCCGCTCCGAAGGGTACGCCCGAAGCCGCCCGGGTCAATGGCGGGACGCGCGGCCGCGGGGTGGCGCCAGATCTCGACGCGCTGTGCGTCGACCTGCTGCGCCGCGATCCGGAGCTGCGTCCCCCCGGCGAGGAGGTGCTGCAGCGACTAGGTGCAGCGCCGCCTTCCGGCCCCGGGACGCAGCCGTCGAGCCAGACCTTCACCCAGACCCCGCCATTCGTTGGCCGCGAAACCGAGCTCGTCGCGCTCGAGGAGGCATTCCGCGCGGTGCAGGAAGGTCGCCCGGCGGCGGTGCTGGTGGACGGCGAGGCGGCGCGGAGACGCGTAACGCGGGGCCTCGCTCCGCCCTCGGGGTGACGCGCGCCCTTGTCGAAGGCTCGCGATCCGCGGTGGCGGCGGCGCCGTCCGACGTGCCGGCGAGCGCCTCCTTGGTGGGACCTTCGGAATCCGCAGTTGGACCTTCGCGAGCCGCATGTGGACCCTTGCGGTTTGCCGTCTTGCCGTACGGGTCCGGTGTTGGACCTCCGCGATCCGCAGTTGGACCTTCGCGATCCGGTGTTGGACCTCCGCGATCCGGTGTTGGGAGCACGTGTTTCCGCAGAGTTGGGGCTGCGAGCGAGGAAGCTGGCAGGAAGCCGGGAGGAGGCCGGCAGGGGGCCGGCAGGCGCCCGGTGGGATGAGTGCCTACGTCGCGGGTCAGACCGGCGCAGGCGTCTTCTTGGCGGTGGCCGCGTGCAGGGCGTTGAGCTGGTAGGCCGCCGCCCGGCCGGGATCGCCGTGCTCGTTGAAGTAGGCGCGGCCCACCTGGCAGAGGAGCTTCATGTTGAAGTACGCGCGCCCGTCGATCTCGTCCAGCTCCTCGGTGCGCGCCTTGGCCTCCTCCTGGTGCGCCTTCTTCGACTCGGCCAGCCCGGGCAGCTACTTCAGCGCGTCGTCCACCTTGGCCAGGAACTCGGTGCGCGCGCCGGCCTCGGCCGCCGGCGGCTGCAGCTCGGGCAGTGCGAGCACGTTCTTGAGCGTGCCGAGGCGCGTGCGCAGCTTGGCCGAGTCATTGCCGATGCGGCCCGTGAGCGCGTCGACCTGGTGCATGAGGCCGGCCACGATCTCGCGCGTGGTCTCCTCGGTCTCGCCGTCCGGCACGGGCCGCCGCGCCACGCCGGCCAGGGCCAGGACCACCCCGCTGCGCAGCACGCGCTTGCCCTCGCGCAGGGCGACCGCCTCGCGGGCGCGCGCGCCCTTCTTGGCGCCGCGCTGCTCGCGGCGGTCGGCGCTCTCGCCGCTGAGCCGGTCGCGGTACGACCGCAGTCCCTCCAGCTCGACCATGGTGTAGCCGCGCTTCGCGAGCTTCTGGATGTCCTCGGTGGCCACCGGCAGGAGGCGGTCGGCCTCCTTGACGATGTCCTCGCTGGCGTGCAGTTGGCCGATCTGGACGAAGTCGTGGCGAGTCACAGGAATCGTCATGGGAAACCGCCTTTCGTGGTAGTGCGCCGAAACCCGGCCGGCAGTCTAGCTGAACGGCGGTCACTGTCAACAGGAGAATGGTGCGCCGTAGAATGGTGCGCCGTAGAATGGTGCGCCGTACGGACCGGCCCCTTGGGCCATGCGCTCGCCACGCGGGCGCGCTGACGCCGCCCGTCCGGGATCTCGGACGCGTCCGGAATCCGGCCGGACAGCCCCGGCGTGGTCGCCGTGCTTCCGCGCGCTTGCGGCTGGCACGCGCACTGCAGTGACCCGCGCCGAGGCCGAACATGCCGTCCCGCCGCCACGAAGCCCTCGTCGACCTGCTGCGGCACGAACCGGGGCTCTGCGCGTGGCTGGCGGCTCGCGTGCTCGGGCTCAGGCCGCCGCGGCGCGGGAGCGCCGTCATCGATCACGCGGGCTTCTCCCAGCTCGTGCCACCCGAGCGCAGCGCCGACCTCGTCGTGCGCCTCGCCAAGGACGCACCCTGGCGCGGCCTCATCGTCGAGGTGCAGCTCTCTCGTCGTGCCCGGAAGCGCCTCCTCTGGCCGCTCTACGCGGCCGCGTTGCGCGTCCGACTCCGGGGCCCGGTGTGCCTGATCGTGGTGGCGCCCGATGCGCGCGTCGCGGCCTGGGCAGGCGCGCCGATAGCCGGCGGCCAGCCAGCGAGCCAGTTCGTGCCGCTGGTGCTCGGCCCGGCGGCCATCCCGTGGATCACCGACCCGCGCGAGGCCGCGCGTCGGCCCGGGCTGGCGGCGCTCGCGGCCATCGCGCACGGCAGCGCGCCGGGGGGCGAGCGGGTCGCCCTGGCCGCGTTGCGGGCCGCGCGCCGCCTCGACGCCGACCGGGCGGCGCGGTATGCTGACATCGTGGTGGCGGCGCTGGCCGAGGCCGCACGCCGCAGGCTGGAGGCGCTCATGCAGGGCAGCGGCTACCCGTACTCGGACTGGGCCCGGAAGCACTTCTTCGAGGGCAAGGCGGAGGGCAAGGCGGAGGGCAAGGCGGAGGGCAAGGCGGCCGCGATCCTCGCCGTGCTCGGCGCGCGGGGCGTACGGGTGTCGGCGCGCGAGCGCGCGCAGTTCGTTGCCTGTACCGAGACGCGGCGCCTCGATGCCTGGATCGTCGCCGCGGCCACGGCCACCTCGGCGGGCGAGGTCCTGCGTGCGGTCGCGGCCCCGCCCCGGCGCGCTGCCCCGGCGCGAGGAGGCGCTCCACGCGCTCGAGCCCGTCGCGCACGAGCGTGACGTCGTCGTTCCCGGCGATCGCGTCGACGGCGAGGGGTGGCGGGTTCCGGCTCCATGGACGCTGCCCCGAAGGGTACGCCCGGCGGGCTGGAGGTCAATGGCGCACGCGACGGCGCCCGATGACCTGCTCTCCCTCTACGGCAAGACCTCCCTTCAACCGCGCACACTGTCGGGGGCACCGCTCCCGCCATCGATCCCGCACAGCTTCTCGCTGATGGCCCAGACCCGCTGAGCGAGCTCGCGGTCGTGGGTGACGTCGCTGGTCCTGCGAGCCTTCGTGCCGACATAGTACCGGCCGGTGATCCCCTCGACCTCGGGCGAGGACCCGGGCGCCCCGGTGCGCGAGCCTCGCCGCCGTGGCCTTGCCGATGCCGGTGTTGGCTCCGGTGACGGCACAGATCCTGCTCGACATCTCGTCGGTCATCAAGAGTTCCCGGGCAGCGCGCCCCAGTTGACCGAGAGCGTACCGTGAAACCGCGACAAGGGTGTCCCCCGGTCGCGCCGGCGCCGAGTGGTGGGGGACGCGGCGCGCGGCCTGCGCAGGCCCGCGTCGCTACCGCGCGCCGCCGCGCAGGTGCTCGAGGAAGGCGCGCACGGCGCGCGTCTGGCTCGGCCACGAGACGCCGCGGACGACCACGAAGCGATCCACTTCGCGCGAGTCCGCTGCGGAGGGGCGGGGCACCTCGACCATCACGAGATCCATTGTATGCGCCGGGGCGCTCGCGCGCCAGACGAGCTAGAATCCGCCCATGCGCCTCCACCTGCTCGCGCTCCCACTCGTCAGCGCCGCGCTCGGCGCCTGCGGCCCGGTCTTCCCGGTGCCGTTCACCGCGGGTCAGCTCGCCGCCGACAGCTCCGGCCCGGCGCTGGTCCACTTCCTCGGTCAGCCCGACGCGAGCCCGGCCGTGTGCGACCTGCAGAACCGGGGCCCGCACCTCGCGGGCTTCACCGACGCGATCGGCCGGGACCTGGCCGACGGCCTCGCCGACGCGAAGATCCCCCCCGAGCTGTTCCGGCGGTGCGTCGACGCCCTGATGAAGCACCTGACGCCGCCGCAGGGGGCGGAGCTGCTCGCGGCCCTCGGGCGCAGCTACCGCCAGCTGCTGCGCGACGGCGCGATCGAGACCAACCGCGCGCGCCAGGCGCAGCTCGAGGCGCTCCACCGGATCTACCTCGAGCGGCACGCGCGCCTGGCACCGCCGGCCCGGCTGGTGACCGAGTGGGTCACCGAGCTCCAGGCGGCGCTGACCCGCAAGCGTCTCGGCCCGTACGCGACCCGCCAGGCCGAGGACCTGCTGGCCACGGTCCAGCTCGAGCGCGGCTCCTGGCTCGGGCGCCCGGTCGACGAGCGCATGCTCGACCAGCTACACGCCAAGGGCGACGAGGCCACGCTCAAGCGCTTCGTCGCGCGGCTGCCCGACGTGGCGCAGCGCATGCAGGCCGGGCGCCGACTCATCCGGCTGCGCATCGCGGCCTCCCCCTTCAAGGAGCTGCGGGAGAACGCGGCCGCGGTGGAAGAGACCGTGATGCGGCAGGGGCGCAACCCGGTGGTGCCCGCGACCCACACGCCCCTCGGCGGCGAGCTCCTGCCCGACCGGATCCCGGTCCGGGGCGTCCTGGTGCGGCAGAACGTCCTCGAGCAGTCCATCTCCCTGTTCGGCTACAGCGGCGACCGGCCGGGGGTCTCGGTGCTGCCCGAGCTGCGGCTGCGGGGCGCGCTCCAGATCCGGCTCCGGGGCGTCTCGCTGCCGGTGACCCTGTGCGGCCCGCCGCGCGAGCTCGACCCGACCCCCTGCGTCCTGGCGAGCGAGGTGAAGCTCAGGAACCCGACCGCCTACCTCGACGAGGATGGCGCGTTCCACTTCAACGAGCACGTGACCACGCAGCACGCCCTCCTGCTGGCGCAAGGTGGTGCCGACTTCCACCTGCCGATCACCCTGGCCGGCAAGGTGCTCGTCGACCTGCGTTGGCCGCTGTGGTTCGAGCGGCCCGCGGACCTGGTGTTCGTCGGCCAGGTGCCGGGCGCAACGGGGCCCAATCTCGTCGTCGGCGCGGACAACCGCTTCCCGCCGCGCGTCATCTACTCGGTGGCGGCCGGCGGCATCACCTACGTCGTCGTGGTGGAGTCGGCGGACGCGGCCGGCTTCCACGTCGACAGCCGCGGCTCGCCCGGGTACCCGGGCGAGCCAGGCAACCCGGGTCACGCGGGAGCCCGCGGCGTGGACGGGACCGGTGCGTCGTGCCCGTCGTCGCCGGGGACGAGCGGCGGCGCGGGCGGCTCCGGCGGGCCCGG
>JACRCY010000492.1 GCA_016218785.1 Deltaproteobacteria bacterium | reverse complement strand
CTGGCGGACCTCCACGGTCCGCCGCGTCACCAGCTCGTAGACCAGGGCGCGCTTGCCGGGCGCCGGCCGGAGCAGCCGCCCGACCCGTTGCACGTGCTCGCGCTCGCCGCAGCTGCCGCCGACGATCACCGCGACCTCGGCGTCGGGCACGTCGAGCCCCTCGTTGAGCACGCGCGCCGAGACCAGCGCGCGCAGCTCCCCCGCCCGGAACCGCTCCAGCGCCGCGGCGCGCTCGGCGCGGCCGATGTCGCAGGTCAGCGGCATGACCAGGTGCTCCCGGGCGATGGCGTAGGCGGCGTCGTTGCCGGCGGTGAACACCAGCGTCCGCGAGTCGCGATGCCGGACGAGGAGCGCGGCCAGGGCGGCGCGCTTGGCGCGGGTCAGGGCGAGCAGGCGGCGCGCCTGCTGCCAGGACGCCACGGCGCGCCGCCCCGCCGGGGTGCGGCCGGCCGCCCGCGAGAAGTCCTCCCAGCTGCCGGCGGGGCACAGGCGCCGGAACTCGACCAGCACCGGGCGGAACTCGGCCATCAGCGCCTCGTAGTCGCGGCGCTCGTCGGGCTCCAGGTCCAGGTGCAGCGTGATCACGTCGAAGCTCGCCAGGAAGCGACCCGCGAGGTCGGCGATGTGGAGCTCGTACACGATGGGCCCCAGCAGGTCGGCGAGCCGGCCGAGCGTCTCCGGGTCGCGCGGCGGCGTGGCGGTCAGCCCGAGGCGCGCCGCGGCGGTGCACATCTCGAGCGCCTCGTCGCGGCCCGTGCCGCCGAAGTGGTGGGCCTCGTCCACGACGAGCAGATCGAAGCGGTTCCCGAGCCGGTCCATGTAGCGGTAGGCGCTCTCGAAGGTCGCCACGGTCACGGGCCCGACCTCGTGCTCGCCGTCGCCGTAGCAGCCGACCGGGGTGCGGCACATCCGCTCGAGCTGCCGCGCCCACTGATCGAGGAGCACCCGCGTCGGCACCAGGCACAGGGCGCGCTGCCGCGTGCGCTCGATCGCGGCGAGCGCCACGCGCGTCTTGCCGGCGCCCGTGGGGAGCACCACCACCCCGCGGCGGCCGTGCAGCTCCCACGCGGAGAGCGCGGCCTCCTGGTACGCGCGGAGGTCGCAGGGGGCCCGCGCCTCGGGCGGCTGTCCGGGCATCCGGACAGCGTCCGAAAACCGGACGCCCAGGCGCGCGAGCCCGGCCCTGGCCTCGGCGTACCGGCAGGCCGCCGCGCGGAACGCGCCCACGCGCGGATCCCAAAGGAATCCCGGCACGTCGCCGAGGTCGACACCCGGCGGCACCTCCTCGGCCAGGACCGTGCCACGGTCGAACACGAGCCGCATGGCCCGGAGCGCTTGCAACCCGCGTGCCCACCGCGGCGCTCCGGCAGCCCGGGACCGCGCCCGCCTTGCCCGACCCGGCGCGCGGGGCTAGGCTCCGTTCGTCGACATGGACCTCGAGCGCGCCACCAAGCAGGCCGCGGCCGCCGCCGCCGCCGCCCTCAGGGGCGCCCGCGCCCTGGTCGTCACCGCCGGCGCCGGCGCCGGGGTCGACTCGGGCCTGCCGGACTTCCGCGGGCCGCAGGGGTTCTGGCGCGCCTACCCCATGTACCAGCGGCTCGGGCTCTCGTTCGAGGAGGCAGCCGACCCGGTGCACTTCACCGACGACCCGGCCTTCGGGTGGGGGTTCTACGGCCACCGCCTGCGCCTCTACCGCGAGACCGTGCCCCACGCCGGCTTCGGCCTGCTGCGCGAGTGGATCGCCCGCCTCGACCTCGATCACTTCGTCGCCACCTCGAACGTGGACGGCCAGTTCCAGCTGGCCGGCTTCGCGCCCGACCGCGTGTGCGAGATCCACGGCTCGATCCACCACCTGCAGTGCCTGCGGCCGTGCCGCGACGACATCTGGGAGAACCACGAGGAGATCCCCGTCGACGAGACGACCATGCGCGCGCGGGTGGTGCCCCGCTGCCCGGCCTGCGGCGGCGTGGCCCGGCCGAACATCCTCATGTTCAACGACTGGACCTGGGTGGGGGATCGCACCGCAGCCCAGCGCGCGCGCCTGCAGGGCTTCCTCGCCGCCCACGAGACCGATCCCGTGGTCGTGATCGAGATGGGCGCCGGCACCGCGCTCCCGAGCATCCGCAACCTCGGCGCGCGCCTCGGCTACCGCCCCGGCTGCCTGGTGGTGCGCATCAACCCGCGCGAGCCCGCGATCGACCGCCCCCACCTCGCGCTGCCCGTCGGCGCCCTCGCCGGCCTGCGCGCGATCGACGCGGCGCTCGTGGCGGGGGCCGCGCCCTGAGGGTCACGATGCACGTGCGCGTCGAGTGCTACGCCGGCCATCGCGGCGACGAGACGCCGCGGCGGCTCGTCGTCGCCGATCGGCCGCTGGAGGTCGTCGCGGTGGTCGACCGCTGGCTCGGGCCCGACCACCGCTACTTCAAGCTGCGCGTCGTGGGCGGCGCGACCTGGGTCGTGCGGCAGGACCTCGACTCGGGCGCGTGGGAGGTGGCGAGCTACGAGGGGGCCGCGCCGTAGCCGCGGCCGCCCGATGCGGCGCTACCGCCTGACCCAGCGCCCCAGCCAGTAGGCCACGCGGAAGTCCACGGCCGGGAGCAGGCGGCCGGTGTCGCCGCCGCCGTTCGGCTCGTAGGGGTTCGACCGCCAGTAGAAGTTCGACGGCGGCCGGATGCGCATCGGCACGGGCTGCACCGCGACGAGCGTGTCGCCGCGCCCCAGGTAGCCGAGCAGGTCGAGCCGCGTGCCGTCCTCGGCGAGGCACACGCCGCTCGCGACCTCCTCGTCGTCGCAGTTTACACGCCGGGTCTCCCAGAAGGGCGGCACCGGGAACTCGCGCAGCGTGCCCGCGCCCCGGCCGAGGGCGGCCTCGTCGGGCAGCGTGGCGAGGGGGCGGCCGGCGCGGCCGTCCGCCTGCCCGGCGGCGTAGACGAAGTCGAAGAAGCTCTGCGCCTGCTCGAGCGGCTGCCGCGTGTGGCCGGGGACCGCGTAGAGCGCGTCGGTGAGCGCCAGCCGGAGGTCGCGCCGCGCCTCCTCGTCGTGGAGGTAGCGGAGCGCCAGCCACGCGCCCGTGAACGACATGTTGTAGTTGGAGAAGTTCGACCCGATGCCGAGGTCCACGAGGAGCATGTGGTCGCGGGCGATGGTGGCCAGGCCCCGGGCGCGGATCAGGTCCTCCAGCAGCCAGCGGTCGAGCTCCTGGTCCTCGGCGACGTAGGCGAGCGCGGCCACGGTGCCGAGGGCCATGATGGCGTAGAAGCCGTTGCGGATCCCCGGGGAGTAGGCCCGATCAAGGTTGTTCTCGTTCAGGTAGCCGTGGAAGGTGGTGCGGCCGTCGGCGTCGGGGATCTCGAGGTCGAAGCCGCTGGCGCGCACGATGGTGAGCTGGTGGCCGATGGCGAGCGCGTCCGCCTGCAGGCGGCGCTTCGCGTCGGCGGCGATGGTGTCGTCGGCGCGGATCACCTCCCACGCGCCGGCGAAGCCCATGGCCCAGCCGATCAGCGTGTCGCGGCTGCACGAGTCGTTCCACACCCACTCGGGGTAGAGGCCGGAGTTGTCGGCGCGCGCGGTGCCGTTGTTCTTCTCGGCCGGTAGCGGATTGCCGTCGGCGTCGAACAGCGGCACGGCGCTCGCCGCCATGCTCGGCCCGTCCCCCGGCAGGTCGGTGCGCGCGATGGAGCGCGCGATGACGCCGGGCGTGCCGGTGATGGCCACGGCGACGTGGAGCCCGTCGAGCGCGCGCCCGAGGTGGGCCCGCGCCCGGTCGATCTCGTCGGGGTCGGCGCCCGTGTCGCGGAGCACGCCGTAGCGGAAGGCGTCGGCCGCGAGGCCCGCACCCGCGTAGGCCCCGGCCGAGGCCTGCCACCCGGAGATTGCCTGCTCCACGGTCATGCCGCCCGCGGCGCCGAAATCCCAGCCCCCTCCCTCGCGCAGGAAGCGCTCGACGGCGGCGCGGGCCGCGGCGTCGTCCAGCGGCACGGTGACGTCGGCGTTCAGCCCCGTCGAGTAGGTGTGGAAGACGTGGAAGCCGCGCTCGTACCGTCCGGCCAGCAGCGCGAGGTCGGCGTCGTGGCCCGTCTCACCCGGCCCGGGCACCAGCCCGCACCAGCCGTGGTCCGGCGCGCCGCAGGTCACGGGCCGGAGGTTGTCGCCGCAGCCCCCGGGCAGCACGGCCAGTGCGGCCGGCAGCACGAACCAGCGAAAGCGGACCATCCGGGCGCCTCCTGCGGGCAGAACAGCGCCGATGATACCACTAGTGGTGATGCTGCCCGTGACCGTGCTCGTCGTCGCCGTGCCCGTTCCCGTGGTCGCCGTGGGCGTGCCCGTGCTCCAGCTCCTCGGCCGTGGCCTGGCGCACCCCGAGCACCTTGACCTCGAAGTGCAGCGTCTTCCCCGCCAGCGGGTGGTTGCCGTCGAGGGTCACGGTCTCCTGGTTCACCTCGACCACGATGAACGGCACGCTGCCGCCCTGAGGCAGGCTGGCCTCGAGCACCTGCCCCGCCTCGGGCTCGAACTCGAAGCGGCTGCGCCCCACGGTGACGATGCGGTCCGGGTCGTGCACGCCGTAGCCCTCCGCGGGCGGCACGGTGACCCTGGTCTGGTGCCCGACCGGCTTGCCGGCCAGCGCGTGCTCGAGCCCCGGCACGATCTGGCCATGGCCGTGGAGGTAGCTGAGTGGCTCGCCCCCCTGGTTGGAGTCCAGCTCGACGCCGGCGTCGTCGGTGAGTACGTACTCGAGGGAGATGACGTGGTCGGGCGCGATCAGGGGCTGCTCAGCCATGCGGGTCCTCCGGTTCGACTCGAGCGTAGACGGAACCGGTGCGGGAGCCCCCGAGACCGTCGCGGGACGGGGGGAGCATAGCAGGTTCCCGGCGGAACGCCCGGCGTCGGACGCCCGGCCGACCTGCCTCGGGCCAGCCGCCCGGGCGCCCCGTCTCGGGCATGCCCCCGGGCGCGTCGCCGCGGGCCATGCCCCCCGCAACTTCCTTCTGCCTCAGAAGTTCGAGTGGGGATGGCCTCGGGGTGCGGCGGCGGGGCGGCGTGGGTCGCCACGCGGTGGCGAAGCGGCTAGTTCCTCGCCTCACCCACGGCCGCCGGCGTCTCCGTCCCGCTCTCGGTTGCCTTCTCCTTCTTGGCGATCGTACGGCGGACCTCGCTCATGTCGAGCTTCTGCGTCTGGGCGATCAGCTCCTCGAGCACGTTCTCCGGGAGCAGGCCCGGCTGGGAGAAGAGCAGAACCTGGTCGCGGAAGATCATGAGCGTCGGAATCGACCGAATGCCGAACTCGGCGGCGAGCCCCTGCTGCTCCTCGGTGTTGACCTTGCCGAAGGTGACCCCGTGGTGCTTGCCGGCGACCTTCTCGTAGATGGGGCCGAAGGTGCGGCACGGGCCGCACCAGGGGGCCCACCAGTCGATGAGGACGATCCCCTCCTGGTCGACGATGTCCTTGAAGTTCTTGGCCGTGATCTCGGTGGTGCTCATGGGTGCCTCCCTGGGTCGGTGCGCCGGGCGCGTCGTTTCTGTCGGATGAGAGCCCGGCCGGCCGGAAAAGGATTCACCGGTCACGCGCCGCCCGCCTGGTCCGCGCCGCTGCGGCCAGCTGCGGGGGCACCAGGGAGCGGCCGGATCGGGTAACATCGAGGACCCCATGACCCTGATCGACACCGCCGCTGCCCCGACCCCCGGAGGCGAGGGCCTGCACCTCGATGTCACCGTGGAGTCCACCCGCCAGGGGGGCGAGCCCCGCGTGGCCGCAGCGCTGGAATATGCGCGCTACCCGGGTGACGGCGCCCAGGCCTTCACCCCGGTGCGGATCCCGGAGCAGCTCCGCCTCAGGCTCGCGGACGTGGACGCGCGGCTGCTGCACTCCGCCCGCGCGCGGTTCACGGCCCGGCTGCGGTCCGGCGCGCACCTCTTCCCGCTGGCCGGCGGCGCGCCGCTGCGCGTGCAGGTGGCCCCCGGCGCCGTGGTGCACGGCTCCGTCGACGTGGGGCCGGCCATGAGCGGCGACGGGGCCGTGGTGGTCCGCGCCGTGGACCTCGATTTCTCTCCCGAGGCCTCGCTCGAGAACGTCCTGGAGGCGCTGGTCGAGGTGCAGCACCTGTTCGCCGACCGCCGCCTCGCCGCGCTGCTCGGCGGCCAGTCCCGCGGCGGGTAGCTCGACCGGGCCCGCGCGGGCCTCGGCAAGGGCCGCCTCCTCGGCGCGCGGGCCCTGGAGCCCCTCCGCCTCCGCCTGGCGCGCGTCTCGGCGCGGCCGCGGTTCCGGCGGTCGCGCTGGGACCTGGAGGTGGCGTTCAGCGGCCACCTCCAGGTGGGGACCCGGTTCGCGGTCCCCTTCCGCGACGTGGTGCTCCCGTCCGCGGTGCTGCCGGTGCTGCACGCGGCCGTGGACCGCCTGGCCTCGGCCACGCCGCTCAGCTCGGGCGACCTGCACACCGATCGCGTCGATCCGCTGGCCGCGCTCCAGGCCCTGCGCGCCATGATCGAGTCGCTCGAGGGCGACCTGGGGTGCGTGGTCGACCCGCCGGTCCTGGCGCTCGCGGGCCACCTGATCGACCGCACCCGCTTCGGCGCGGCCGTGCGGCTCCCGCACCGCATGAGCCTCGAGGCGGCGTTCCAGCTCGACTGCGACGGGGAGACCGCCCGCCTGCAGCTGCCGGAGGTGTCGCTCGGCTTCGCCGATCACCCC
The DNA here is from genome assembly GCA_016218785.1 of Deltaproteobacteria bacterium. Taxonomy (GTDB): domain Bacteria; phylum Myxococcota_A; class Polyangia; order JACRCY01; family JACRCY01; genus JACRCY01. The sequence continues at coordinate 6,599 of JACRCY010000492.1, read as the reverse complement.
GACGCCACCGTGCGCCTCGAGGCGCACGCCGCCCTGCACCTCGACCTCGACACCCCCGACCTCGCCCCCGCCGACCGCGTCGGGGCCGACGTGGAGGTGGCCCTCGGCGAGGCCGCGGTGCTGCCCCTCGTCGAGGTGGAGGTCGAGGGCAGCCACCCGCTCGCCGAGGGCGGCGCGGCGGCGCGCCTGAGCCTCTCCGACCTGAAGGTCGCCGGGGGCCTGACGGTCCGCGCCGGCGACGGCGTCTTCGACCTCAGGCCGGCCGCGGGCGGCCTCGAGTTCGGCTGCCTCTTCGAGCTGCCCGACCAGGTCCTGATCCGCCGCGCGCGGGCCACCTTCGCGGGCGCCTGCAGCGGCGAGGTCTCGGGCACGGTCACCGGCTCCGCCGCGGGCTGGGACGTGCGGGTCGAGGGGAGCGCCCGCGTGACGCAGCACACCGAGGCCCTGGTGGCGCCGGTCCCGGAGCTCCGCATCGAGGACAACCGGGTCCACGCCCGCGTGGAGGCCACGGTCACGGTCGACGCCCGCGCCACCCTCGGCCGCCCCGGCCCCGACTCGCGCGAGCTGACCGTGTCGCCCGCCGGCGCGGTCGCGGTCACCCTCGAGCGCGCCGGCGCCGAGCTGGACCGGCGCCGCCTCGAGCTGCCCCCCGGCACCACGCTCTCCGGGGCGTGGCGCGAGGGGACCGTCTCCGCGGCGAGCCCGGGCAGCTTCGCCATCGACATCGGCTGGGACCTCCACGGCGAGCCGTGCCTGCTGCACGGCGTGGAGCGCTCGGTGTCGCTGCTCGCGCCGGCGCTGCGCCAGGGCGAGCTGACCATGCACATCAGCCCCGGCGGCCGCTTCAGCTTCAGCGGCCAGCGCGAGGGGCTCTACGGCGTGCGCTACTTCAACGCGCTGCTCGATCCGGCCAAGGAGGCGACGCACCTCTTCGAGGTCTTCGAGTCGGACGACGCCCTGGCGCACGTGAGCGCGGCGCTCGAGGTCTTCAACCCGGAGCTCAGCGACCTGCTCACGACGGTGCGGCGGTTCGCGCTGCGCATGCGCGACCACCTCAAGGCCGAGGAGATCACGCAGCCGGCCGACGCCATCCCGCGCCCGCGCCTGGCGCGCATCCTCTCGCTCGCCATCTGCGGCTCGGGCGCGCTCGAAGCGCGGCTCATCCCGCTGGTCAAGGACGTCACCGAGGGGCGCAGCCTCGACCTCAACGCCGCCAAGGACATCCTGCGCGAGCACCTGGGCGACCGGCGCCTCGACTACGAGGTGGACGGCATCCTGCGCTGGCTCGACCTGGTCACCCGGCCCAGCGAGGCGCTGCCGCGCGCCGCGGCGGCCGTGGCCGTGGCGCCCCCCCTGGCCCGGGACCCCCGCTTCGCCGCCGAAGTCGCCGGCCTGCCGTCGGCCGCCGAGATCTACGCCGTCGTGGACGCCGGGAACGCGCCGCTCGGGTTCGTGGCCCGCGTGGCCGAGCTCGCGCCCTACCTCACGCTCGCGCAGATCGGCCACGTGCTCGCCCACGCCGAGGCGCACTGGCCCGCCGCGGTGCTCAAGCGCCTGTGCCACGTGCGCGAGGCCAAGCGCCGCGTGGCCCGCATCGAGGAGGGGTACGGCGGCCTGGCGTTCGCGGCCCAGTCGGCCAACATCGCCGGCTTCCTGGGCGAGGCCGTGGGGCCGCTGCCGCTCGACGGGCCGGGCGGCCCGGACACCTGGCCGCCGCCGTGCGCCCTCGGGCCCCGCGACGTCGCCCAGTTGCTGGTCGCCGGCCTCTCCGAGGGGCACCAGGGGCTCCAGACGCAGATCAACAACCGCCTGCTGCTCGACCTGTGCCGGGTGCGGCCGGGCGAGTTCCTGCGCGAGGTCCTGGTGGAGGCGGGCCAGCAGGTCCCGCGGGTGCTGGTCGGGGTGCTGTTCGCGTTCCTGAGCCAGGACCAGGACGAGCTCAAGGGGCCGATCGACCTCGCCGCGCTCCTCGAGGAGAAGCTCGACCTCAAGGTGCCGCGCCAGGCCGACTTCATGGCCGGTGGCCGCCGCGTGCGCGACAGCTACTACGAGGCCCTCGCGCACCTCGCCGAGCAGATCTTCGAGCAGGCGGGCTCCTACCTGGCCCGCCGTGCCCACCTGCGCGAGGTCGTGCACCCGGTGCCGCGCGCGGTCCGCGCCGTGGACCACGCCGCCGCCCGGTCGCAGGAGGCGCAGGCGGCGATCCGCGCCGCCGACAAGCTCGGCCGGCGCGTGACCTTCGACGGCAAGCCCGGGCCGGAGCACCGCGCGGCCCGCGCCGCGTACCGCGACGCCTTCGGCGCGTGCGCCGCCCTCCTCGGGGAGCTGCCCGCCGGCTTCCAGCTGCCGTGGTTCAAGCGCTTCTGGCAGCGCAACGAGGAGGCGCTCAAGGTCCTCTCGGTGGTGCGCAACCACCAGGAGGACGTCGACGACGTGCGGCGCTGGCTCGCCATCGCCTCGCGGGGCGCGGCCCCGCAGGCCGAGCCCGGGTCCCGGCCCGAGCCGGCGTTCCGGGCCGAGCAGGCGCTCCTCGAGGCCGTCGTCCGCACCCTCTACTACTTTCCCGCGGACCAGGAGACGCTGCTCCGCGACCCCTTGTGCCGGCTGCTCCTCGACCCCGAGCCCGGCCACTACGACTTCACCATCGTCAGCGCCATGGGCGTGGTCACCGACGGGGCCGCCGGCCGCGAGCTGGAGGACGCCTACCGCCGCGTCGGCGAGCGGCGCGGCGTGCGCGTCATCCGCGCCCACACCGGCCTGTTCCGCTCCCTCGAGTACAACGCCGCGGCCATCATCCGCGCGTCCCACGGCGCGACCGGGCCGTGGGGCTACATCGGCTACAGCCAGGGGTGCCCCAACGGGCTCCTCGCCGAGAGCTTCCTCTACTGCGGCACGCCCGAGCAGCAGAAGCTCGCCGACCGGCTGGTGGCGCGCAACCTCCTCTTCTCGGCGGTGAACGGCTCGGTGCACGGCACCTCGGGCGGCCTCAAGTTCATGCGCGCCATGATCGAGGGGGAGAGTTTCCTCAAGCACTTCCAGGCCCGCTACTCGCGCGAGCTGGTCGAGGCGGGCCTGCGGCTGATCCGGGCCTTCATGGACTCGGCGCCCTTCGTGAACACCCTCGGCGGCGCGCACTCCTTGAGCCTCGAGCGCGCGCTGGAGCTCCACCGCGACCGGCAGTACCGCCCCGACATCCCCACCTCCTCCACGCGCGGGGTCATCACCTTCGACCGCCTCCCCGAGGCGCTCGAGTACCTCTACTGCGTGCACGAGCGGCTGCTGCCGGGCGCGCCCTGCGACAGCCAGGTGCCCGCGGAGGAGGCGGTCGGCTACGCGACCCGCCTGCGCAACGAGTGGACCGTGGCGCTCGAGCGCTGCGACATGGGCTCGCTGGTGCAGTCGACCCACCACTGGTCGCCGCTCACCGCCGAGATCGAGTTCATCACCACGCCCCGCGACCGCGAGCGCGCCGTCTACCAGAGCCCGAAGGACCGCCACGTCTTCCCGTGGCTCGACGTCAACGCCCGCTTCGGCCGGATCCGGCGGTTCCGGCCGCGGCCTCCCTCGGCCGCCCCTCCCGGCCCCGTGGCCGAGCCCGGCCCTCGGTCCCGCTCCGCCAAGCGCCGCCGGTAGGCGGCCGGGGCGCAGCGCTGGCCCCCCGGCGGTCTCGGCCCGGTTCCGGTCGAGGCTACTCCTCGCGCACCCGCAGTCGTGGAGTCTGGCAGTTCCGCTTGGGCGGCCGCGGACAGCCGCCACCTGCGGCAACCTCCAGCGGGCCCACGAGTTCGTTATCGCGCGTGACGCTCCACACCATGTCTTCTTCCTTCCTGCACCGCACGACGCGCTGGGCCTGAACGGTCTTCGCGAATTGCACGGCGTCGAGGACAGGAATGTCGTCGATGGCGAGGATCTTGTCGCCTCCCCGGAGGCCCAGTCTCTCCGCCTCCGCCTCGGGACCGATGCCGACGACGATGACACCCCGTCTTGAGCCTCCTCGCCAGGCGAGGCCGGGGAAGTGCGTCACGACGCGGACCCCCCGTGCTTCCCCGGCGGTGGCGTAGAGGGCGGTGAGCTTGTCGAAGTCCACATTCGGGATCGTATGAAGCACCGCGACCCGGAACCGGTCGCCCCCCTGGACTTTGAACTTCTGCCAGTAGAAGTCAGCGCGCTCGGCGGGCACGAGCGGCCCGGCGGTGTCGCGCAACGCGGCAGCCACGCGCGCACGTCCCTCGCGGACCACGCGCTTGGCGGTGTCGAGCTGGACCGGATCCGGCTGTGCGGAGGTCGCGACCTCCTCAAGCGCACGCATTGCCTTCTGCCGCTGCTGCGCGAATTGCGCCTGTACGTGCGTGCTCCAGTTGGGGTCCTTCGCGAGCGCCTCCGCAAGTTGCTGCGACAGGTGCTCGAGGGCCGCGTTGTCCGCCTCGCGGAAGCCGGCCTGCAGGTCCGCCACGTAGCGCGAGCGGCCAACCACGCGTAGTTGCTTCCCGTCCCGCTCGACGGTCTTGTCCACCCACTCAGGGGGCCGCTCATGGCTCCACGCGGTCACCCGAGTCAACGCTCCCTCTCGACACCCGGGACACTCGCTGCCGTCGTTGACGACCCAGAAGAGCAGCACGCCGGCCACGTGAGCGAGACCGCCGAGCAGACACGCCACGACGGTGAGCCCTGTCCTTGCGCGACGCCAGCCAAGACTGGCGCTCGGCCCGGGCGCCGTGGTGTCGCCTCCCTGCCGCTCGCCGTCCTCGCCCATCGCGGTTCGGCCCCTTGTGGCGAGTGTCTGCTGCGCACGATTGATCTGTCAACGCGCAGCCTCTGCAAGGACGGGCGCGGCGCTGGCGCACCGGCCTGGTGGAGCGGTGGGCCCTGGGGGGCGCGCGGGCGGCCGGCGGCCCGCCGCGGCCCCGAAGCTCTGAGCCGGGCCGCGGGCCAGCCGCCGTTTCCCGCCGGTGGACCAGCGCCGCGTCCACCCCCGGTGCCTATTGAACTGGGGCTTCGAAGCAACGCAGTACCCGGCCCCCCCACTCGAGGTCGATCGGGCTGCCGTCCCAGGCTGGCAGCAGGCTGTCGGGCGTCAGGTGCAGTCCTGTCTGTGCCCCGCACAGGTCCGCGACCGGGGTCGCACCGAGGCGCGGGTGGCCGGCCACGAGTTCGCTCCCGTCGGGCCGGAAGAACCGCCACCTGCCGTTGCTGCGCTCCATGCGCCACCCACCCTCGTGGACCCACGTGTGGTGGCGATCGCAGACCAGACAGGTGTTGTCGAGTGTCGTACCGCCCCCTTCCGCCCAGTGCCGCACGTGGTGGCCGTCGCAGCGGCGGTTCGTGCACCCCGGGAAGACGCAGCCGCCGTCCCGGGCCCGGAGCGCCCGCCGCAGCGGCGCGGAGATGACCCGCGTCTTGCGACCCGCCGCAACCTCGTCGCCGGAGCCGTGCCGCAACTCCACCACGCTGCAGTCGCACGCCAGCCGGCGCGACGTCTCAGCTGAAACGCGGGGACCGTCCTCCAGCTCCGAGCGGCCGTCCGCCGCCGGGTCGGCCAGGACCTCGGCGTCGACGTGCACCACCACCTGCACCCGGTCGCCGCCCGACCGGCCGGCGCCGCCGAGCGCCCGGTCGGCCACCTGCGCCAGGGCATCGGCCTGCCGCTGCGCCATGGCCGGGAGGGGATCGCTCCCAGCCTCGCGCTCCTGCTCCCGCATCACCACCTCGAGCGCCCGCTGCAACAAGGCCCCTTGCTCCGGCGTCAGCCGCCCCTCGACGAGCAGCATGCCATCGTCGGTCCAGCGGGTGTGCAGCCAGCGAGCCTCCTGCTGCGCCAGCGCCGTGGCGTTTTCCGCCGCCGGGTCAGCGCGGCGGCAGGCGCGCACCAGCCGTTCGATGTGCGCGGTCGTGCCCTCCCGTGCCATGGCGAGGAGGTCGGCCTCGGTCTCGGGCCGCGCGATGCGGGTGATCGCCCGCACCTTGCTGTAGCTCAGCTCCCCACGGCCGAAGGCGGCGCTGATCTGCGGGAGGACGGTGAGGGCGCGGGCGACGCGGACGTGCTCGCGGGCGGCACCGAGGTCGAGGCCAGTGCGGAAGGCGAGCCAGTGGGCGCAGGAGAGCGCGCCGGACGAGCCCCAGGCCTCCCGCCGGTCGATCTCGGCGAGCAAGGCAAGGAGCCGGGCGGTGGCCGCCTGGATGTGGGCGGCGAGCGTGGTGAGCTCGCTTTCGAGGTCGACATTGGAGAGGTCGGCGAGCGCCGCGGTGTTCATGAGACTCTTGTAGCATGGGTGTTTCTGGAGTCCGTAGAACGCTCGATGCGGCCACAACCCGCCCCTGCTCGAGACGTTTTCTTCCTGGAGCATCTGGCAAGCCTGGAGAGCACCTGGTGCGACGAGCAGCTGTGTTTCTGGGCCATCGGGAAGGAGCACGCCGAATGCCTTCATAATCTGTCAAGCGAAAAGGAACGAAAGCGACATCGTCATTGGTAGATCCTGCCCTTTCACACGTTGTGTTGCATCGGTGAAAGGGCAGGACCCCCTTTCAAACCGTGCGTGCCGATTTCCGGCACACGGCTTACCGATGGCCTTCCTGGCGAGGCATGCACGCCGCGCGGTGTG
>JACRCY010000497.1 GCA_016218785.1 Deltaproteobacteria bacterium | reverse complement strand
CTGGCCAGGCAGCGCCAGGACATCTCCGCGGTGGTCGCGGCGCGCCGGCAGGTGGGCGCCGAGGAGGAGCAGCTCCGCAACCGCCTGGCGGCCGTGATCGACGATCTGGCCCGGGACCCCGGCACCGTGGCGGCGGCCCGGCGGGCTCAGGTTGCTCCGCTTGAGCGACGCATGCCTGATGCGCGTGTTGGTATTGACCGGGGATGTCCCGACCACCGACTTCCCTTGCTAGCTCGATGGAGCTCGACTGCGCGCAGTACGGGCTCACCGGCTGCGCCACCGGGTACGGCGACGTCCGGCCGGGGACGCGCGCGCACTGCACTCCCTGAACGCGGGTCCGAAGCGGACCACCGCCCTGGTCACGCGGCTCGGAGTCCTTGCAATTACGGAGGCTTTGGGATATGCAGCATGCGGGTCAACGCGTCGCCAATGGGTGACCCGACGCGCCCCGCGCCTCGAAGCGGCCTCCGGTCACCCGCCCTCCCCCCACCGGGAGCCCGGATAGCCATGACGTTCGCCATCCCCGAGCTACTCGTCGAACGGATCGGCCGCCGGCAGAGCGTGCTGTGCGCCGGCCTCGGCCTGGGCCGCGCCGCGGGAGTCGAGTTCCCGTCGTGGCGCAGCCTGGCGGCCCGCATGGCCGACTGGTACCAGGCCGCGGGCAAGTCGGGCGACGACCTGGAGGCCGTGCGGCACGAGGCCGAGGAGGGGGATGCCCTCGCGGCGGTGGCGCACGTGGCCCGCAAGCTGGGCCCCGACGTGATCGCGGACCTGCTCCGCGACGCCTTCGCCGAGCCGGCCGAGGCGCCCGACGTGTACCAGATCCTCGCCGGGCTGCCGTTCCGCGGCCTCGTGACCACGGGCTACGACGGGCTCCTCGGGCGGGCGTTCGGCGTCGGCCGCGACGGCGGCCCCGTGTCCTTCACGCCGGCGGACGCGGCCGCGCTGCGGCAGCACCGCGGCCCCTACCTGCTCGCGGCCCACGGCGATCCGGGGCGGCCGCGCTCCCTGGTCGTCGGGAGCGGCGACCTCCGCCGCGTGCTCGCGGCGGGCAGCGACTACCGCGCCTTCTGCGAGGAGCTCTACGGGCGGCGCTCGCTGGTGCTGATCGGCTACGCCCCCGACGATCCCGACTTCCGGCTGCTCCTCGAGCGGCACTTCGGCACCGCGGCCATGGGGCAGACGCCCCACTTCCTGCTCGCCGACGAGGTCTCCCCCTTCGAGGCCGAGCAGCTCTACGAGGCCCACGGCCTCACGGTGGTGCCGGTCGACCACGACCTGCCGGCGTTCCTCCGCGCGCTCCAGGAGCAGGTCCAGGCGGCGCAGGCCGCGGCGCGCCCCGACGACGACGACCTGGTCGGCTGGCTCGAGTTTCTGGCCGGCGACCCCGCCAGCGCCGAGGCCCTCGACGCCCTCCACCGCCTCGAGGGGACGCTGCGCGCCGAGGAGTCCTGGGACCGCCTCCTCGAGCTGCTGCTCGGGCGCATCGAGCACGAGCACGAGCCGGCCGCGCGCCAGCACACCCTGCGCCAGGTCGCTCTCATCTTCGAGCAGGAGGTGGGCGACCTCGGCAAGGCCTTCACCGCGCTGCAGGCGTGCCTGCGCGAGGCCCCCGACGACATCGACACCATCCTCGAGCTGGAACGGTTGGCCCAGGCCGCCGGCCTGTGGAACGACCTCGTCGCCGAGTACGCGCAGCTCATCCAGACGATGTCGGGCCCGGAGGCCGCGACGCACTGGTTGCGCCTGGGCCGCTGGTACGCCCGCGAGCTGGGCCACCGCGAGTACGCCATCTCGTCCTTCAAGCAGGCCATCGCCCTCGACGGCAGCCGGGTCGAGGCGTACGCCGGGCTCGCCGAGGCGCTCCAGGCCGGCGAGCGGTGGGGCGATCTCGTCGACGTGCTCCTGGCGCAGGTGAAGCTGGAGACCGAGCCGACCCGTCAGTTCGAGCTGTGGCTCACGCTCGGCGACGTACACGAGACGCGCCTGTCGCAGCCGGTCCAGGCCGTCGAGGCCTATCTCAAGGCCCTCACCATCGAGCCCGACAGCACCGACGCCATGGGGGCCCTCGAGCGGCTCTACCGGCGCAACGGGCGCTGGCGCGACCTGTGCGACGTGCTCGAGAAGCGGGCGCTCCAGGCCAGCGATGCCAACGCCGCGGCGGAGCTCCGCCACGAGATCGGCGAGATCCGCGCCGAGCGGCTGGACGACGTGGCCGGCGCCGTCACGGTCTTCGAGGGGGTCGTGGCCGACCACCCGCGCCGCGCCACCACGCTGCGCACCCTGGTGAAGCTCTACGCCAGGACGAGCCGCATCCCCGACTACCTGCGGACCCTCGACCGGCTGGTCGAGGCCACGGACTCCGACGAGGAGCGCCTCCTGGTGCTGCGCCGCGCGGCCACGGAGTGGGAGGAGCGCGACGGCGGCATCCCGCGCGCCATCCAGTGCCACGAGCGCATCCTCGAGATCCGGCCCGAGGACCACGACGCCTTCCTGGCCCTGGCGCGCCTGCTCAAGCGCGAGGGGCGCCACCGCGACGCGGCGGGCGTCATGACCCGCCACATCGCCGCCACCGAGAGCCCCCAGCAACGCCGTGAGCTGTGGGAGGCCCTCGGCCACCTCTACGAGGAGGAGCTGGCCGACGTGCCGGCCGCCATCGACGCCTGGGAGAACCTCGTGGGCCTGGGCGGCGACACCGAGGCGGCGCTGTCGGCCCTGATGCGCCTGCGGCAGCGCGGGGGCGATTGGGGGGCGCTGGCCGAGACCGCGCTCCGGCGCGCCGAGGCCGACCCCGATCCGAAGGCCAAGGCCGAGTTCATCTTCCAGGCGGGGCGCATCGCCGCGGATCACCTCGCCGACCCCGAGACCGCCGAGACGCGCTACGTCAAGGCGCTCGAGATCGACCCCGGCCACCTCGCCTCGCTGCACGGCCTCATCGACCTCAACCGCGGCCGCGGCGACTACCTGCGCGCCGCCAAGCTGATGGACGAGGCCGAGGGGCGCACCCAGAACCGGCTGGAGAAGACCCGCCTCCTGTACGAGGCCGGCTGCGTCCACCAGGACCAGCTCGAGGACGAGGCCAAGGCCGAGGCGCTCTTCGCCCGGACCCTCGCCATCGACCCCGAGCACGTCGAGACCGGCATGCGCCTGGCCGACATCTACTTCCGCGCCGAGGCGTGGGCCCAGCTCGAGCCGGTCCTCGACATGCTGGTGCGCAAGGCCGACCCGGACGACCGCCCGCTCTGCCTGGACCTCAACAGCGGCCTCGCGCAGTGCTGCGTCAAGCTGGGGAACGAGGACAAGGCGGTGCGCGCCTGGTCCGCCGCCTACGCCATCGACCCGACCGCCTTGCCGGTGCTGCAGGGCTACTCCAGCCTCCTCTTCCAGCGCACGCAGCAGAAGGAGCAGCCGCGCGCCTGGGGCGACGACCCCGACGTCGAGTCGAGCCGCGCCGACGCCGCGCAGGCGGTCAAGCTCTACCAGGCGCTCCTCCACCACCACGGTGACGCGCTCGCCCGGAACGACCAGCTCGACCTCTACCAGCGCCTCGGGCAGCTCCAGCTGAAGCTCGGCGAGCGCGACAAGGCCCTCAACTTCTTCGAGAAGGTGCTGGCCATCGAGCCCGACCACCGCGGCTCCCTCGAGGCGGCCATCGAAATCCTGACCGCCCGCGGCGAGTGGCCCCGCGTCATCGAGTGCCAGCGGGCCCTCGCCGCCATCTCCGGCGACGACGAGCAGAGCCGACGCCTCGAGGAGATCGCCGACATCTACCTCGAGCACATGGAGGATCCGCTCGAGGCCTCCGTCGCCTACCAGGCGGCGCTCGACATCCAGCCGAAGAAGCGCGGCCTCCTCTCGAAGCTCCTCGACCTCTACAGCCAGCAGAAGGCCTGGGAGAAGGCGGTCGCCGTCATCGCGCGCCTGTGCGAGCTGGAGCAGGACCAGGGGAAGCGGGCCAAGTACCACTACACGGCCGCCGTGCTCTACCGCGACGAGCTGCGCAACGACGACGAGGCCATCGAGCACTTCAACAAGACCCTCGACGACGCCCCCGACATGACCAAGGCGTTCGAGGCGCAGGAGAAGCTGCTCACGGGCAAGGAGGACTGGAAGAACCTGGCGCGGGCCTACCGCCGCATGATCAAGCGCCTGCCCGCGGACGGGCTCACCGACCTCAGGCTGAAGCTGTGGCAGGGCATGGGCGAGATCGCCCTCGGCCGCCTGGGCGACTCCGAGACCGCCATCGCGGCCTTCGAGGTCGCCGCCACGCTCGAGCCCAAGAACCTGTCGCGGCAGGAGATGCTGGCCGAGCTCTACCTCAAGGCCGGCCCCGACTACCTCGACAAGGCCATCGCCGCGGAGCAGGGGCTCCTGCAGCGCGCGCCCGAGCGGCTCGCCTCCTACCGCACCCTGCGCCGGCTCTACGGCGACACCAAGCAGTGGGACCGGATGTGGTGCCTCTGCGGCGCCCTGTGCTTCCTCAAGAAGGCCGATCCCGAGGAGCAGAAGTTCTTCGACACCAACAAGCCGCGCGGGCTGGTCCCGGCCAAGCGCAAGCTCACCGAGGACATGTGGCAGACGAAGGTGATGCACGCCGACGAGGACCGCTTCCTCGCCGCCACCTTCGCGCGGCTCGGCCCCCCCGTGGCGCTGCTGCGGGCGCAGCCGGCCGAGACCTTCGGCCTCAGGCGCAAGGACCGCCTGGAGCCGGAGAAGGACGACCGGCCCATCGCCAAGATCTTCCGCTACGCCTGCCAGACGCTCGACCTCCAGGGGCCCGACCTCTACCTCCGCGAGGGCCAGGTCAGCTCGGTGCAGGTGGCCAACACCCTCGACAAGAACGTGCTGCGGCCGTCCCTGGTCTTCACCGGCCAGCTCGGCGACAAGCTCCGCGAGCGGGAGGCCCTCTTCGACGTGGGCAAGCGGCTCGCCTTCCTGCGGCCCGAGCGCTTCCTGCGCTACGCCTGGCCCACCCCGCCCGAGATGGAGACCGCGCTGCGCGGCATGTTGCTGGCGCTCCAGGTGCCGGCGCCGCCGCTGCCGCCGGGGACCGGCGATCCCGCCGAGGTGGAGCGCATCGCGCGCGAGCTGCGGCGCACCGTGCCGCCGCAGGTGCTGGAGCCCATGGCCGCGGCGGCGCGCAAGTGGATGGCCGGGCGCGCCGCGCTGGACATGACCTCGTGGGTGGCCGGGGTCGACCTGACCGCGAGCCGCGCCGGCTTCATCCTGTGCAACGACTTCGAGACCGCCGCGCGCTTCGTCTCCAAGGAGGGGCCGGCCCAGAGCCCGCTGCCCCCCAAGGACCGGCTCAAGCACCTCCTCGGCTACTCGGTCTCCGAGGACTACTTCCAGGTGCGCCGGCACCTGGGCCTCGAGCTGGAGGTGCAGAAGTGAAACGGTGGCTCGCGGCCGGGCTCCTCGCGGCGCTCTGGGTCGGCGCCGCCCTCGCCTCCTGCGACGAGTCGAATCCCGCTGGCCCGTACTGCGGCGACGGCGTCAAGGACCCCGGCGAGGAGTGCGACGACGGCAACAAGTGGAACAACGACGGCTGCTCGTCGGTGTGCACGCTCGAGATCGCGCACACGACCCTCAACGCCAACGTGGGCATCAACCGGAACGTGGTCCCCGGCTACGAGGGGGACGGCTGCTCCAGCGTCGCCAAGCACCTGGTCATCGAGGGGGTCGGCCCCGACGGCTACCAGCTCGAGCACCAGGAGCTGGACTGCGCCATGGGGTACAACGGGTGGCCCTTCTACGACACCCCCGGCGGGCACTACGTCATCACCATGCAGCTCTTCACCGAGGACATCGGGGGCAACCTGGTCGCGCTGACCGATCCCAAGGACGGCGCAGGGGACGTCATCCAGGGGCAGAGCGCCACCATCTACGTCGACTTCGACTTCCGCGACTTCAACGTCAGCTACACCGGGAACCTCAAGTGGCAGTACGCGTGGAGCGCGGCGGGGCCGGGTGACGGCGGGGTCGCGGACGGCGGCATGCCCGACGGCGGCGCGCCGGCGGGCGTCGCGTGCGCCGACGCCACCCCCCCGGTGAACAAGGTGCGGATCACGCTGCGCAACGAGCAGGGGCAGATCGTCTCCGACCAGACCAGCCTCGGCACGCCCACCAACGGCAGCCAGCGCGTGGACTGCCACGACTTCGGCAGCAGCGACGCCGAGGTGGTGAGCGCGCTGCCCTGGGGCATCTACGAGCTCACGCTCGAGGGCCTCGACACGGGCAACCAGGTCGAGTACTGCGCCCGGCGCGCCCTGTTCAACACCAAGGGCGACGGCGTCATCTTCCACGTCACGGGCCAGCCCGGCACCTGTCCGTGATGCGGCGCGGGCTCCTGGCGGCGGTCGTGACGACCGCGCTCCTCGGCGTCTCCGCGGCCGGGTGCCGCTACGGCAGCGCGCCGCGGTGCGCGAGCGACGCCGACTGCGAGCTCGGGCGGCACTGCATCGTCTCCGCCGGGATCTGCGTCGGCTTCGACACGCCGCTCCGGCCGGCGCCCGACGCGGGCCTCGACGGCCCGCCCGGCGACGGACCGGCCCCGGCCGACGGCGCCGCCGACGCGACCGGCGCCACCGACGCGGTCGCCGATGCCCCCCAGGGGGGCGGGTAGGGGGGGCCGTGCCCGACACCGCGGCGCCGCCGCACCTGTACAGCCTGCTGCCCGACGAGCTGGCGCAGCACCTGCGCGCCGCGGGGATCGCCCTCGCCGACGTCGAGGCACGCCGCCTCCTGGCCCACACGCTCGGGCCCACCGGAGCGCGCGACGCGGCCCGCCGCCCCCTCGCCCGGCGCCTCACCGAGGCGGTCACCGCGCTCACCGATCCCCGCCGCATCGAGGTGCTCGAGCGCGTGACCGACCCGGCCGACGGCTTCGTCAAGTACCTCTTCCGCCTCCCCGACGGCGCGCTCAGCGAGGCCGTGCGCATCCCGCTGCACCGGCCGGGGGCCTTCTCGATCTGCCTCTCGTCGCAGGTCGGCTGCGGCATGGCGTGCGCCTTCTGCGCCACCGGCCGCCTCGGCGCCGGGCGCGACCTCGCGGCCTGGGAGATGGTGGCGGCCTTCCTCCTGGTGCGCGACGAGGCGCCCGGCCGGGTCACCGGCGCCGTGTTCCAGGGGCAGGGGGAGCCGCTCCTGAACTACGACGAGGTGATCCGCGCGGCGCGGGTCCTCTCCCACCCGTGCGGCTGCAAGGTGTCGGCGCGGGCCATCACCATCTCCACGGTGGGGCTCCCCGCGCAGATCCGCCGCTACGCCGCGGAGCGGCACCAGTACCGGTTGATCGTGTCGCTCGTCTCGGCCGTCCCCGAGAAGCGCGCGTGGCTGCTGCCGGTGGCCGGCCGCGTCCCGCTGAGCGAGCTCGGCGCTGCGCTCCGGGAGTACGCCGCCGCCGCCGCGGGGCGCGTGACGGTGGCGTGGGTGGTCATGGCCGGGGTCAACACCGGGGAGGACGAGGTGGCGGCGCTCCGGGCCCTCCTCGGCGATCTCCCGCTGCGCGTCAACCTGATCGACGTGAACGACCCCCGCGCCGACGGCTTCCGTCAGGCCGGCGACGACGAGCGCCAGGCCTTCATGGACCGCCTCCAGGTGCTGAAGGTGCCCGTCGTGCGGCGCTACTCGGGCGGCGCGGGCTCGCACGCGGCCTGCGGCATGCGGGCCGCGCGGCGCCTCAGCTCCCCGGGCGGGGCCGCGCCGCGGGGCTAGCGCGCGGCGCCTCACCGACTCTCGCTGACGCGGAAGCGGTCCTCGGCGTCGACCGGGGGGTCCAGGTGGATGCCGAGGAAGCCGGGCGACGGGGGCGAGCTTGCCACCGCCGCGCGAGTGAGTCAACTACCGCCCGCAGAGCGGGCGGCTTGATGAAGGCCCCCAGAGGGGGCCCAAGAACACGAGATGCCCGCCGCCCTGCTCCACCTCGCGTCGGTGCTCCCAAGAACCAGCCTCGGCGACGGAGCGCGTGACTCCTT
>JACRCY010000495.1 GCA_016218785.1 Deltaproteobacteria bacterium | reverse complement strand
GCCGTCCTTGCAGAAGCCGCTGGCGCAATCGATGGCCGCCACGCAGACCTCCCCGTTCTTCTTCTTGCACGCGCCCGCGGCGTCGCAGGTGAAGCTGCCGGTGCACTCCGGGTTGTCGTCAGCCGAGACGACCGTGGCGCAACTGCCGGTGGTGCAGCTCTGGCACGCCCCATCGCACGTCGTGTTGCAGCACACGCCGTCCTTGCAGAACCCGCTCACGCACTCGCCGGCCGCGCCGCACGCCTGCCCGATCTTCTTCCGGCACGCACCCGTCGCGTCGCAGGTGTTGTTGCCGGTGCACTCGGGGACATCATCGGCGCTCACCACCGGCGTGCAGGCGCCCGTCAGGCAGCTCAGACACGCCTGGTCGCAGGCCGTGTTGCAGCACTTGCCGTCCTTACAGAAGCCGCTGGCGCAGTCACTCGCCGCCGCGCAACCCTGACCGTTCTTCTGCCGGCACGCGCCGGCCACGTCGCAGGTGGCGGTCCCGGTGCACTCCGGGTTGTCGTCACCGCTCACCACGGGCGTGCAGGTCCCGGTGCTACAGCTCAGACAGGGCGCGGTGCACGCCGCGTTGCAGCACACGCCGTCCTTGCAGAAGCCAGTCCCGCAGTCCGAAGGCAGGGTGCAGCTCTGGCCGCCCTTGAGCCGGCACACCCCGCCCGCATCGCAGGTGTAGGAGCCGGTGCACTCGGGCGGATCCTCCGCGCTCGCTACCGTGGTGCACGTCCCGGTAGTGCACGACTTGCAGGGCGTGGTACAGGCGGTGTCGCAGCAGACACCGTCCTTGCAGAACCCGCTGGCGCAGTCCCCCCCGATGACGCACGGCTGCGCCAGCTTCTTCTTGCAGGCGCCGACGCCGTCGCAGGTCAAGTTCCCGGTGCACTCGGGGTTGTCGTCGGCCGAGGCGACCGACGAGCAGGTGCCGGTGGTGCAGCTCTGGCATGGGGCGTTGCAGCCGGTGTTGCAGCAGAAGCCGTCCTTGCAGAACCCGGTCGCGCACTCGCCCGCGGCGCTACACGCCTGCCCGGTCTTCTTCTTGCACGCGCCCGCCATGTCGCAGGTGTAGCCGCCAGTGCACTCGGGCGGATCGTCGCCGGACACCACGGTGGCGCAGGCCCCCGTCGCGCAGGTCTGGCACGCCGCGGCGCAGGCCGTGTCGCAGCACTTGCCATCCTTGCAGAAGCCGCTGGCGCAGTCGCTCGCCGCCGCACAGGTCTGCCCGCTCTTGAGCCGGCACGCGCCGCTGGCGTTGCACGTGTTCGCGCCGGTGCACTCGGGTGCGTCGTCGGCCGACACCACCGGCGTGCAGGTGCCGGTGGCACAGCTCAGGCACGGCGCCGTGCACCCCCCGTTGCAGCACACCCCGTCCTTGCAGAACCCGCTGGCGCAGTCGCCCGCCACGGTGCAGGCCTGTCCGGCCTTCCGCTTGCACGCGCCCGCGGCGTCGCAGGTGAAGCGGCCCGTGCAGTCGGGGGTGTCGTCGGTCGAAACCACGGTGGTGCAGGCGCCCGTGGCGCACGTCTGGCAGGCCGCGGTGCAGGCGCTGTTGCAGCACTTCCCGTCCTTGCAGTTGCCGCTCGCGCACTCGGACGCGGCCAGGCACGCCTGGCCGTTCTTCTTCTTGCAGGCCCCCGTGGCGTCGCACGTGTTCGTGCCCGCGCACTCGGGGTTGTCGTCGGCGCTCACCACCGAGGCGCAGGTACCCGTGGCGCAGCTCTGGCAGGCCGCGTCGCAGGTCGCGTTGCAGCAGAAGCCGTCCTTGCAGAACCCGCTCACGCACTCGGAGGCCGCGGCGCACGGCTGCGCGGTCTTCTTCTTGCAGGCGCCGGCCGCGTCGCAGCTGTTGTTCCCGGCGCACTCCGGGCTGTCGTCGCCGCTCACCACCGGCGTGCAGGTGCCCGTCGCGCAGCTCTGACACGCCTGGTCGCAGGCCGTGTTGCAGCACTTGCCGTCCTTGCAGAAGGCGCTCGCGCAGTCGCTCGCCGCCGCACACGTCTGCCCGTTCTTCTTCTTGCAGGCGCCGGCCGCGTCGCAGGTGTTGCTCCCGGCGCACTCCGGGCTGTCGTCCCCGCCCACCACCGGCGTGCAGGTGCCGGTGGCACAGCTCCGGCACGGGGTGTCGCACGCGGTGTTGCAGCACATCCCGTCCTTGCAGAAGCCCGAAACGCAGTCCGAAGGCTGGGTGCAGCTCTGGCCGCCCTTGAGCCGACACACGCCGGCCGCATCGCAGATGCTGGCGCCGGCGCACTCGGGCGCGTCCTCGGCGTTGGTCACCGTGGCACACGTGCCGGTCGTGCACGACTTGCACGGCGCGGCGCAACCGGTGTCGCAGCAGACGCCGTCCTTGCAGAACCCGCTGGCACAGTCGCCGCCCGTGACGCACGGCTGCGCCGTCTTCTTCTTGCACGCGCCCACGCCGTCGCAGGTGTAGTTCCCGCTGCACTCGGGGCTGTCGTCGGCCGACACGACCGTCGTGCAGGCGCCCGTCGCGCAGCTCTCGCACGCCTGGTCGCAGGCCGAGTTGCAACACTTGCCGTCCTTGCAGAAGCTGCTCGCGCACTCCCCCCCCGCCGCGCAGGCCTGACCGTTCTTCTTCTTGCAGTTCCCCAGCAGGTCGCAGGTGGTCGCGCCCGTGCACTCCGGCGCGTCGTCGGCGCCGGCCACGGGGGCACAGGTCCCCGTGACGCAGGTCTTGCAGGCCGCCGTGCACGCCGAGTCGCAGCACGTGCCGTCCTTGCAGAAGCCGGTGACACAGTCCCCGGCGGTCGCGCACGGCTGCCCCAGCTTGCTGCGGCAGTTCCCCGCCGCGTCACAGCTCTGGATCCCCGAGCACTCGGGGACGTCGTCCGCGCTCGTCACCGGGAGGCACAGACCCGTCGCGCAGCTCCGGCACGGTGCGTCGCACGCCACGGGGCAGCACGCGCCGTCCTTGCAGAACCCGCTCGCGCACTCGCCCCCCGCCGCGCACGCCTGCCCGGGTTTCTTCTTGCACGCGGCGGTCGCGTCGCACGTCATCGTGCCCTGGCACTGCGGCACGTCGTCGCCGTTGGTGACCGGGTCGCACGACCCGGCCGCGTTGGCGCAGGTCCGGCACGCCGCGTCGCACAGCGACGCGCAGCAGCGACCGTCGACGCAGAAGCCCGACGAGCACTCCTTCGCCAGCGCGCACAGCGTCCCGGCCGGACGCTTCTTCTCGCACTGCGCGCCGTTGCAGAAGAAGCCCGCCACGCACTGCGCGTCGATCGTGCACGTGCCGCAGAACGTCACCGTCGACAGGTCGGTCTCGCACCCGTCCGACGGGTTCGCGTTGCAGTCCGCAAAACCCGCGCTGCACGTCGGCGCGCAGGCCGTCCCGTTGCAGCTCGTGGTGCCGTGCGGGTTGACGCAGGCGTTGCCACACGCACCGCAGTGCGTCAGGCTCGCCAGGTCGGTCTCGCAGCCGTTGTCCTTGTTCGCGTCGCAGTCCGCCCACCCCGCGGCGCAGGTGGGGGAGCACTGCCCCGCGGCACAGGTGGTCGAGCCGTGGCTGTTCGTGCACGGTCGGCCGCACCCCCCGCAGTCCTGCACCGTCGTGAGCGGCGTTTCGCACCCGTCAATCACGTTGGAGTTGCAGTTCCCCCACCCGCTCTGGCACGACGGCACGCACTGGCCGCTAGCGCAGGAGGTGGTGCCGTGGGGGTTGACGCACGCGACCCCGCAGCCCCCGCAGTTGTTGCCGTCGATCTGCGTGTTGGTCTCGCAGCCGTTGTTCGGACTTCCATCGCAGTCGGCGTAGCCGGCGGCGCAGACCGGGGCACAGGAGCCCGCCTGGCAGGAGGTGGTGCCATGCGCGTTGGTGCAGGAGTTGGTGCAGGATCCGCATCGCGTGACGTCGGCAAGGATGTTCGTCTCGCAACCGTTGGCGGGGTTCGCGTCGCAGTCCGCGCGCCCGGGGTCGCAGCCAGGCTGGCACACGCCGCCGGCGCAGCTCACCGTGCCTCCTGGGTTCTGGCACGGTTTCCCGCAGCCGTCGCAGTTGTCGACGTCGGTCTGGGTGTTGGTCTCGCACCCGTTGCTCGGGTCCCCGTCGCAGTCGGCCCACCAGGTGGCGCAGGTGGGCTTGCAGACGCCGACTACGCACCCGGTGGTGCCGTGGGGGTTGCCGCAGACGTGGCCGCAGGTGCCACAGTTGCTCGAGGAAGTCAGGGTGTTGGTCTCGCAGCCGTCGTTGGGGTCGCCGTTGCAGTCGTCGTAGCCGGCAGCGCACGACGGCCGGCAGATTCCCACCTGGCACAGCGTGGTGCCATGAGGGTTGACGCAGCCGACCGCGCACGTCCCGCAGTGATCGGTGGTGATGCGGAGGTCCGCCTCGCAGCCGTCCGCCGGATCGTCGTTGCAGTCCCCCCAGTTGGCGACGCATGAGCCGGTCTTGCAGACGCCGGCCATGCAGACCGGCGTCCCGTGCGGCGTGGCGCACTGGTGACCGCACTGCCCGCAGTTCTCCGGGTCGGTCTGCGGATCGGCCCCGCCGTCGGGCACGCCGGCATCGGGATTCGCCGGTCTGCAGCCCGAGATCTTGCCGATGATCGGCACGGTGGTCGGCGAGTCCGGCAGGTTGTACTTCACCACCAGCGACTCGTGGGGGACGTCGCCGTCGATGCCCACGGCGGTGAAGCGCACGTGCACGCGCAGCTCGGTGGGGGGCACCGGGGGCACCACCGTTGGATCGCCAGGGCTGAGGTAGAAAGGTAGGGCCGTCGGCTGCTCGATCTTCTGGCCCGGCTGAGTGGGGTCGTCCACCAGCGCGAACAGCGAGAGAGTGAAGTAGGTCGGATCGGTGAGGGAGACCTCGCTGATGTCGATGGGGAGGTTGCCGTCGCCCGCGTCGACGAGGGCCACGATCCGCTCGGCGCTGGTGCCGTAGTCGACCACCGCGTAGTCGATGACCGGATTGCCGTCGCTGCTGACGGTGCAGTCCGGGGGCGGAAGCGGATTGCGCACGCACACCCCGAGGCGGGGTGAACCCTTCGCGTGGGCGACCAGGTCGACGGTCGCATCGGCCGTCGCCGGGTCGGGATCGTCGCTGTGGATCTTGATCGACCCGGTCGGCAGGTTCTCGTCGTTCGGCAGCAGGATGACGGTGACCGTCTGGGCGTCCCCACCGGCCACCACGAACGGCAGCGGCAGCGAGGCGATGCTGTAGGCTCCGTTGGTGTGCTCCTCGATGACGTTGACCGAGGTCACGGTGAGCTGCGAGCCGCCCACGTTGGCGATCGTGAAGGTCTTGGTGTACTCGGCCCCGACGATGGGGCTGCCGAAGTCGAGCAGCGTCGGGTTCACCTGCATCTTCGCCGGCGCCGGACGGTCGACGGCCGCGTCGGCGGTCGAGTTCGGCTCGCAGTAGCCGGCGGTGCAGACGTAGTTCGGCGGACACTCGTCGTCCATGGTGCACGGACGCAGGCCCGCATCGTTCGGGCTCCCGGGCGAGCCCTTGCTGCACCCCCCCAGGAGAATCACCAGCAGCGCACAGACGCTTCCTGTCCGCATCGCACCGCGCACGACGACACCCCTTCGGCATCATTGTCTCCCGAGAGTGCAACCGGCGTCAATCATTGAAACTTCTCTCGCGGGAGTCGGCGCGGAGTCGGCGCGCCGCCCGGGGCCCGTTCGGCACCACCGTCCCGCGCCACCCGAAGCGGGAGCTGCACGCCCACCCCGAGTGCGGCCGCCTCAATCGCCCGCCGCCAGCATCCACTCGTACGCCGGCTGCCCGACGACGCCGCCCGGCAACGCCCGCGGGAGCGCGTCGCGCGTCGCGGTCAGGAGGCGCCTCGTCGCTCGCGGGTAGGCTCTTCCCGCCGTGGCCAGGGCGCGCAACTCGCGCTCGACCGTCCCTCCACCCGTGGCGTCCGCGCACACCTGGATGAGCTCTTCGCCGCCGCCGGCGCGCCGGGCGAGGAAGTCCACCTCGTAGCCCTCGTCCGTGCGCACGTAGCTCACGTCGCAGCCGCGGCGCTCGAGCTCGACGAGCACCGCCGTCTCCAGCGCGTGCCCGAGGTTGGCGCGCCCGGCGCGGTCGAAGATCGGGATCAACGCGGGGTCGATGGGGTAGGTCTTGCGCGGGTTCACCATGCGGCGCCGCTCCGAGCCGGCATCCACCCACACCGTGCGCACCAGGAAGCAATCCTCGAGGTAGCCGAGGAGCTGGTGGACGGTATCCTTGGCGATCGCCAGGCCCTGGGACTTGAGGGCGGCGTAGAACCGCTCCACGCTGAACTGCCCGGCCGCGTTCGCCAGTAGGTGTCTCACCATCCAGCGCAGCCCGGCTACGTTGCTCACCGCGTGACGCTCCACCACGTCGCGCAGAAGAGCCACGTCCACGTAGTTGACCAGGAGCCGCTGGCGCGTCGCCGCGTCGAGCCCCTGCGCCTCCGGGAACCCGCCCACCGTGAGGTAGTCGAGGTAGTCACGCTCGAGCGCCGAGCGCTCCGCCGCCGCCAGGAACCCCGGCGTCGCGGGCACCACGCGCCGGTGATGGACAAGGTACTCCGCGAAGCTGAAGGGGTGGATGACCACCTCCCATGCCCGCCCGCGCATGGCGGTGGCGAGCTCGCGGCTGAGCAGCGCCGCCGAGGAGCCGCTGAGGAACACCTCCACCTGCTCGGAATCAAGCACCCGCCGCACGAATCGCTCCCAGCCCGGCACCACCTGGATCTCGTCGAAGCACCAGGTGACGGTCGCCGTGCCGCGCAGCGCCGGGAAGCGGCGGTAGTACTCCTCGAGCGCCAGCCCCAGGTCGCCGGCCGCCAGCCCCGCGAGCTGCTCGTCCTCGAGATTGAGGTAGGGCAGCAGCTCGCGCGCGACGCCGCCTGCCGCGCGCTCCTGCCGCATCTGGTGCAGGAAGGTCGTCTTGCCCGCCCGGCGCATGCCGATCACGGCGGTGGCCTGGCGGGGCAAGCTGACTGGCCCGTGGAGGCGGCGGGGCGTGAGCGAGGGGAGAGGAGCCACGAGTGAGTCGGCCAGTTTCTCGGCGAGCCGGGCGCGGAAGGCGGAGTTCGCGGGGTCACGCGACATGTCTCAAGTTCGCCTCATGCGAAGGATGAATGCAAGACTTTTTCTCCTTTTCTGAAGGAGAAAGCCCGGATCCACGGACAGCGATCCGCGCGAGCGCGGCTCATCACCCTTCGTAGTCGGCGCTCACCCGCCCGAGGCGCGCGTCGATGCGGTTCGCGAGGTGGTACCAGCGCTGCACCCCGTTCTCGAGGCGGAAGTAGTGGACCAGGTACGCGGCGACGAGGATCAGCAGGAGCCCGGCCAAGAGGGCCCCGGCGATAGAGGGGCGGGCGCTGGTGTAGCCGATGGCGAGCAGCAGGAAGGTCGCGCAGAACATGGTGACGATGAGGTGGATCAGCCGCTCGTGCTGCATGCGGCGGATCTGGGCTTCGTGGAACTCGCGCAGCTCGCCGAAGGGGACGCCCGCGTCGCCCGCGGTGAGCGCGCGGCGCACGAACGCCTCGTGACGCTTCATGTACTCCCACATGGCCACTCCTCCGGCGCCTCGTTGCCGCCCGTCTCCGTCTGCCTCGCCCGGGGAGTTTACCCGATGCCCGGGGCGGCGGCGCCCCGCCTTCGCGGCGGCGTTGCCTCCGGAGGCCACTCCTGGTTAACTCTCACCGGCACGTCCGAAGCAGGCCGTCACCTGGAGAGCGCCATGACCATCGAGCCCGTCGCCGACCGCTTCTGCCGCTACGCGCGCGTGACGACCCGTTCCGACGAGGACAGCAAGACCTCCCCGTCCACGCCGGGACAGTGGGACCTGCTCCGCCTCCTGGAGGAGGAGCTGCGGACCTTGGGCCTGGACGAGGTCGCCCTCTCGGAGCACGGGGTGCTCACCGCGACGCTGCCGGCGAACATCCCGACCCCGGCCGCGGCCGGGGTGCCGACCATCGGCTTCCTGGCCCACGTCGACACCTACGCCGGCACCCCCGGCGAGGACGTCAAGCCGCAGCGGCTCGTCTACCGCGGCGGCGACGTCGCGCTCCCGGGCGATCCCGACCTGGTCATCCGCGCCGCGGAGTGCCCGGCCCTCGCCGGCTACGTGGGCAAGGAGATCATCACCTCGGACGGCACCACGCTCCTCGGCGCCGACGACAAGGCGGGCGTGGCCGAGATCATGACCGCCCTGGCGATCCTGAAGGCCCACCCCCAGCGGCGCCACGGCCGGCTCCGCATCGGCTTCACCCCCGACGAGGAGGTGGGGCACGGTACCGATCACTTCGACGTCCCCGCCTTCGGCGCCGCGGTCGCGTACACCATGGACGGCTCCGAGCCCGGCGAGATCGAGGACGAGACCTTCTGCGCCGACACGGCCGTGTTCACCTTCACCGGCCACGACCACCACCCCGGCTACGCCAAGGGCATCCTCAAGAACGCGCTCCTGGCCATGGCCGAGCTCATCGGCCGCCTGCCGCGCGACGCCGCGCCCGAGACGACCGACGGACGCGAGAGCTACCTCCACGCCTACACCGCCAGCGGGGGCGTGGGCGAGGCCACGCTGAAGGTGCTGGTGCGCTCGTTCACGGTCGACGGCCTGCAGGCCCTCGAGCAGCGGCTCGAGGCGATCCGCCAGGCCGTGGAGCTGCTCCACCCGGGCGTCCGCGTCGCCATGCGCATCGACGAGAGCTACCGCAACATGAAGCTCAAGCTCGACGAGACCCCCGCGGCCATGGCCCACGCCCTGGAGGCGGTCCGCCGCGCCGGCCTGGAGCCGCGCACGCGCCCGATCCGCGGCGGCACCGACGGCGCTCGCCTCACCTTCGCCGGCCTCCCCACCCCCAACGTCTTCGCCGGCGGCCTCAACTTCCACTCCAAGAGCGAGTGGGTCGCGGTCGAGGCCATGGAGCAGTCGGTGGCGACCATCCTCCACCTCGTCGACATCTGGCGCGAGGCGGGCGAGCGGCAGGCGGGGTAGCCCCGCCGCCGCCGCTCAGCCACTGGGAGGGATCAGGCTCGCGACCGGCGTCGCCGGGCGCGCCGCGGCGAGCGCCTTCCAGAGGCGCGCGGCGCCGGCCGCGCCCAGGCGCGGCGCGGCCGTCTCCTCGAGCTTGGCCCGCACGCGGCCGGGCGCATCGCCGAGCGCGAGGGCGCCGGCCGGGACCTCGCGCTCGTCCACCAGGCGGCGCCCCCCATCGAGCTCGACCTCAAGAGCCCCCGGGATCGGCAGGGTGAGCCCGGCGAGGTCGTGGTCCCCGAGGTCGTAGTCGTGGCGGCGACCGTCGCGCAGGGCGCCGAGGAGCCGCGGCGCGGCGAGCGCGTAGCCGAGGAGATCGCCGGCCCGAATCCGGCCGCCGTGCGGGAACTCGTGCCGCGCGCGGCGCGCTGCGGTCGCCAGCTCGCCGATGGTCGCGGTCCCGATGAGGCCGCCCACGTCGAGCGCCCGGTCGAGCGTCTGGACCAGGCGCCGCGTCAGGCGGAGGTCGTGCACGACCTGGACCCGCGCCTGCACCGCGCGCACCTCGTCCTCCACGGCCCGCAGGGCCGGCGGCGACAGGTCGGCGGGCCGCAGCCGCCCCCGGAGCAGCGTCAGCGCCCCCGCCGCCGGGATGGAGAAGTTCACCTCGTTGGCGGTGAGCGGCGCGCGCGGCCGCTCCCGCGCGCTCGCGTCGACCGCCTCGGCGAGGAAGCTCACGCGGCAGACCACGCGCCTGACCTCGGCGCCCCTGAGCGGCCGCCCCCGCTCGGCGGCGAGGCGGCCCGCCGCGTCGGCCACCGCGTCGAGGAGCGCCTGGTAGTACCAGCACGCCGCGTGGAGCTTCACCTGCAGCGTGTCCGCGAGCCAGGCGCGACCGAGGCCGCCCAGGGCCCGCGGGAAGGCGACGAACGCGAAACGGTGGAAGAAGCCGCGCGGGTGGTCGAGCAGATCGAGGGCGCCGGTGAAGCCGCGCGCCGCCAGCTCGGCGGCCCACACCCCCATGGCCGTGCCGTGGGCCGCGGTGAGCACCTTCACGTCGAACGCGCCGAGGAAGCTCGGCCACAGGGCCGCGGGCGGCTGGGCCAAGCTCACGGCCAGGGCGTGCGCCAGGGCGCGCTCGTCGAGCCCGAGCAGCCGCCCGGCGGCCACGGCCGCGCCGGCGCAGTGCAGGAAGGGGAGCAGCTGGCCGTTCTGGGGCCCGAGGATCGTGGCGAGCCCCAGGCGCGCCTCGATCTCGTCGGCCGCCACCTGCGCCGTGAGCACCTCGCCCCAGGTCCGGCCGAGCTCCGCGCCGAGGGCCAGCGGCACGGTCACCGCCGAATGCCCCGGGTGCCCCAGGAGCAGGATCTCGTCGAAGTCGAAGGTGCACGACAGCGTGGCGTTGGCGAGCACCGCGACCGGTCGCGGGGCACGGGTGCGGCCCGCGAGCACGGGCGTCGGTCCCGCACCGTGCGCCCGCGCCGCCTCGACCACCGTGCGCGCCGCCGGGTCCTCCAGGCCCCCGAAGGAGGCGGCCAGCACGCTCGCCTGCTGCCAGCGCGCCTTCTCGCGCACGCGCGGCGGGACGTCATCCAGCGTGAGCCGGGCGGCCCAGGACGCGAGGCGCTCGATGGTGGAGGTCACACCGAGCCAGTCGGCGGGGCGTCGAAGGTGCGGGTGCTGAGGAGCGGGCGGAACGCGTTCCAGGCGTCGAGGGCGCTGTGGTAACGGTACTCGTGCCGCCGCCGCAGCAGCTTCGCGATGGCGTTGCCGAGCGGCGTCTGCAGCTCCTCGGCCTTGATCCGCGGGACGCCCGACAGCACCAGGCGCGAGACCTCCTCGTCGGGGAGCGTCGGGTCGATGGCGTGGTGCCCGCTCACGAGCGCGTAGAGGATGAGGCCCACGTGGTAGAGGTCCGACTGCCGGTTGGTGAAGCCCTGCGAGGCCAGCTCCGGGACCACGAACTTCCGGTGGAACGTCTCCGGCGCCACCTTGGCGTCGGGCCCGGCGAGCCGGCGGCTGATGCCGAAGTCGGAGACCTTCACCACACGGCCGGCGAACTCGAGGATGTTGCCCGGGTGGAGATCCTCGTGGACCACCTGCCGCTCGTGGATGAAGTGCAGCGCCATGAAGAGCTGCTGCGCGATGAA
This sequence comes from Deltaproteobacteria bacterium, assembly GCA_016218785.1. Taxonomy (GTDB): domain Bacteria; phylum Myxococcota_A; class Polyangia; order JACRCY01; family JACRCY01; genus JACRCY01. Next base: position 487 of record JACRCY010000495.1, on the reverse strand, counting down.
GAGGACCGCGTTGGCGTGGAGCGTGGGCACGCCCGTGATGTAGGCGCCGAGGTTGCCCTTCGCCTTCTCCAGCACCAGGTAGAAGCCGTTGCGGTACTCGAACGCGTCGTAGATGTACGTGATGTTGGGGTGCACCAGCTGCTGCAGCAAGGCGGCCTCGGCGAACCAGCGATCGCGCACCTCGGCGTAGGGCGCCGTGGGCGAGAAGACCTTGATGGCCACCGGCGTCTCGAAGATGTCGACGCCGTCGAAGACCGAGCTGAAGCCGCCCGAGTTGAGCGCGCCGACGAGGCGGTAGCGATAGCCGCGCTGGTTCTGGACGTAGTCCCCCGCGCGCGGCGGCACGAAGAGCGGGGTCGAGGGCCGCGGCGGCACCGTGACCGGCACCGCCGCGCCCGGCGGCGGTCCCTGTGGCGCGCCTGGCGGCGGCCCCTGCGGCGCGCCCGGCGGCGCTATGGTCGGCGGCGGCCCCTGCGGCGCAGCCGGC
>JACRCY010000502.1 GCA_016218785.1 Deltaproteobacteria bacterium | reverse complement strand
CCCGCGACGGCGCCCGCCTCGGCGCCGGCCCGCGGCGAGCTGGTGGTGAAGACCAACCTGGACGACGCCGTGGTCACGCTCGACGGCAGGCCCGTGGGCCAGGGGCGGACGGTCGCGGTGAAGGACCTGGCGGCGGGCTCCTACATCGTCGAGGTGAGCCGCGACCGGCATCAGTCGCAATCGCGCACCGTCAGGGTCGCAGGGGGCAGGTCGACGGACGAGGCGTTCGTCCTCGTGAAGGCGCCCCGGGGCGTGTCCGGGCCCGGCACCAAGGTGCCCGCCGACGCGTCCAAGACGGCGCCCGCGCCGAAGCCCCCCAGGCCGCTCAAGGACAAGGACGGGACCATTGACGTCTTCAAGCAGTAGGCTGCTCCTCCTGCTCGCCCTCGCGCTCCTGCCGCTCCCGACCCGCGCCGCGGGCACCGGCGACATCTTCGACCGGGCGCGGCAGACGTTCCGCGAGGCCGAGGCGCACTACCGCGAGGGGCGCTACGCCGAGGCGGCGGAGAAGTACCTGGCCACGTTCCGCATGGCGCGCATCCCGGCGGTGCTGTTCAACGTCGCCCAGGCGCGGCGGCTGCAGTTCAAGACCGGCGGCGACCACAAGCTGCTGGTGGAGGCGGCGCAGTACTACCGGCGCTACCTGCAGGAGGCCGAGCCGAGCCCGGCCGACCGCGCCCGCACCGCGGAGAACCTCAAGGAGGTCGAGGCGGCCTCCCTGGAGGAGGCGAGGCGCCGCTTCGGCCTGGCCGAGAGGGCCATGGCGCTGGGCAAGTTCCAGGAGGCAGTCGACGGCTACGAGGCCGCGCTCGAGCTGTCGGGCCGGCCGGGCATCCTGTTCAACCTGGCGCAGGCGCAGCGCCGGCAGTACGCGGTCGACGGCAGGCTCGAGCGCCTGCGGAAGGCCGAGAGCCACCTGCTCGCGTACCGCCAGCAGGCGAAGGGGGAGGTCGCGCCCGAGCTGCTCGAGCAGATCCTCGGGGAGATCCGCACGGCCAAGGCGGAGTACCACCGCCGTCGGGAGGCCGAGGCGCGCGCGCAGGAGCCGCCCGCCATGCGGGAGGCGCGGGCGCGCTACGAGCGGGGCGACGCCGCCGGCGCGCTGGACTCGCTCGCGCTCGCGGAGCAGCACCCGGAGAACGCCCGCGTGGTGCTGACGCACATCTACCGGTTGCGCGGACAGGCGGCCGTCATGGCCGGGCGCGAGGCCGACGCGGTGGAGGCGTTCAAGCGGACCCTGGCGCTCGAGCCGGCGGACGACGGCACGGGCCTCAGGCCCGAGTCGTTGTCGGCGTTCCAGCAGGCCGCCCGGTGGTGGAAGGGCAAGCCGCCGCTGAAGCTGGAGCACCTGCCGCCGGGGACGGTGCCGCCGGGCAAGCCGGTGCTGATGGCGATGCGGGTGGCGGCCGATCCCCTGGCGATGGTGGCGCGCGTGGAGGTGCGCTACCGGCGGGCCGGTGACCAGCGCTGGGCCGTGACCAGGCCGGACGGGGAAGACCACGTCGCCCGGCTGCCGGCGTTCCCGCTGCCCCTCGCAGGCAAGGACTACCGGGTCGAGTACCTGATCGTCGCCCAGGATCGGTACGGCGCGATCCTCGACCACCTCGGCACGGCGAGCGCGCCGTTGGCGTTCGTGGTGTCGGAGAGCGCCCTCGTCAGGCCGCTCCGCTGGTACAAGCGCTGGTGGGTGTGGGCCGTGGCGGGCACGGTGGCCGCGGGGATCGCGACCGCGGTGACGCTGAGCCAGACGACCGGCAAGCTGCCCAACATGCCGGTCGTCGGGAGCGTGAAGTGATGCGGCGGGCACGCGGGCCGGTGCTCGCGCTGCTCGCGGCCGCGGCGCTGTCCGGTTGCGCCGAGCGGACCTACGTGGTCGTCGCCGTGAGCGGGGACCCGGCGCTGCAGCCGGCCGCGGCGCAGAGCCGCGTGGTCGGCCGCCTGATGCTGGGCGGCGTCGCGCTGGCCGAGTCGGACGGGGTCTACCCCGATCCGGCGGGGAGCGCGGCGCTGGCCTTCCCCAGCTCCTACATCGTCGTGGCCGACGGCCGCGGCCGCGACGGCGAGTCGCTCGCGGTGCTGGTAGAGCTGCGCGACGCCGCCGCCGCCACCGTGGGCCGCGCCCGCGGCGAGGTCGCCATCCAGCCCGGGCGCCAGTCCACGCTCGAGGTGCTGGTGCGCGCGCCGTGCTCCGTGGTCGACGACTGCTTGGTGGGCGGCACGTTCTGCGCGCGGCCGCAGCGCTGCGTGTGCGAGTCGGCCGGGAGCTGCGCCGAAGGGGTGTGCGAGCCGCTGGTCGTCGACGACAGCAACGACTGCACCGCCGACGGGTGCGACGAGGGGAGCCGCACGACCACCCACGTCATCGTGGCCGACGGCACCGCCTGCCAGCCGCTCGGCGGCGGCGCCACCCCGCTCCGGTGCGTCGGCGGCCTGTGCGCCTGCGGCGACGGCGTGACCAACCCGGTCAGCGAGGAGTGCGACGAGGGGGCCGCGAACGCCGACGAGCCCAACCGGTGCCGCGTCTCGCCCCCCTGCACCCTGCCGCGCTGCGGCGACGGCATCGTGGACGACCGCGCGCCCTTCGGGGAGGAGTGCGACGAGGGCGCCGGCAACTCCAATGCGCCGGACGCCACCTGCCGGGTCGACTGCCGACTGCCGCGTTGCGGCGACGGCATCGTCGACGCGCTGGCCGGCGAGGAGTGCGACGACGGCGACGACTGCTCCACCGGGAGGTGCAACGACGACCAGAAGCCGCTGGCCTGTCGCACCACGTGCCAGAAGCCCTCGTGCGGCGACGGCGTGACCGACAGCGGCTGGGCGTTCGGGGAGGTTCACGAGGAGGAGTGCGACGACGGGCCCGGCAACAGCAACTCCGTGCCGGACGCGTGCCGCCAGGAGGTCACCTACGTCAAGGGGGGCACGCCGACCGGGCCCGCGTGGGCCACGGTGCGGTGCAAGCGCGCCTTCTGCGGCGACGGCGTGCAGGACGCCGGCGAGCGCTGCGACGACGCGGATCTCCGCAACGGCGACGGCTGCAACCCGACCTGCAGCCTGCTCGGCGAGGTGAGCCTGATCGCGGGGGCCCCGGGCGGCCTCGGTCGGATCGACGGCGTGGGGGCGGGGGCCCGTCTCCACGACCCCTTCGGCGTCGTGGCCGTCGGCGGGTTTGCGTACTTCACCGAGAGCGAGGATCACTCCGACTCCAGCGAGCCGCACGCCATCCGGCGCCTGGATCTCACGACCAACGAGGTCAATACCATCGCGGGGCGGCTGGGGCACCCGGGCCTCGTGGACGGCGCACCGACCGAGGCGCGCTTCTCTCAGCCGCGCGGGTTGGCCGAGGCCGACGGGCAGCTCTTCGTGGCCGACATGGCCAACCACGCCGTGCGCCGGGTGGTCCTGGCGACCGGAGCGGTCAGCACCGTCGCCGGAACCGGGATGAGGGGGGACGGCGATGGGCCCACGACCGCAGCGACCCTCGCCGCGCCGGCCTTCATCGCCGCGCGGACCACGACCGAGCTCTACGTGATGACCACGGAGCTGGGGTGCATGATCCGCAAGATCGACCTCCAGGCAGGGCAGGTCACGACCGTGGCGGGAAACAGCATGTGCTACGGCTCGCAGGCCGACGGCTTCGGCACCGCGGCCCGTTTCGGCGAGCCTCGGGGCATGCTCGTCGATGCCGCCGGCAACGCGCTCTATGTCGCGGACCGCTACAAGATCCGCAAGGTCGACCTGACGCAGAATCCCGTGCAGGTGAGCACCGTCGCGGGCGGCTCGCTGGCCGGCTGGGCCAATGCCACGGGGACCAGCGCGCAGTTCCGGATGCTCGGCGGTCTGGCCGTCGAGGGGACGGCCCTGTGGATCGCGGACCAGGGCAACCACGAGATCCGCAAGCTCGACCTCTCCTCGCTGGCGGTCACGACCGAGTTCGGCGACCACGGACAGCCGGGGGCCAGCGATGCACCGGCCAGGTTCAACGAGCCGCGCGCGCTGGCCCTGCAGCCGGGCCGCGTGCTCGTCGGCGAGTACGCCTCCCACGTCCTGCGCGGCGTCGATCGCGTGGGCGGCACGGCCGCGACCCTAGCGGGCACGCGCTCCCAGGCGGGCAGCGCCGACGGCGGGCTGCTGGCCGCCCGGTTCTCCGCGCCGCGCGCCATCGCGCTCCACGGGCAGGACGTCTACGTCGGGAGCCCGACGCAGCGGCTGCGGCGCCTCGACCTCGCTGGCGCGACCGTGGGGACGTTGAGCCAGGCCCCCGATCCCATGGTCCTGGGACTATACGAGCCGGTGGCGGCGCCCGACGGTCGGCTCTTCGCCGTGTTCCAGAACCAGGATCTCTACCAGCTCGACCCCGTCACCGGAGCGCCCACCGGGCTCACCGCGGGTGGCCCGATCGACCTCGTCGAGTTCGGCGTGCCCCACGGCGGGGTGGTCCTGGGCGACGACCTCTACGTAGTTGACCCGTCGGAGAGCCTGCTGTACCGCGTACGGCTCGACACGGGGGCAGTGAGCGTCTTCGCCGGGCGGTCCCAGAGCCTGTCGGCCTCTGACGGTCCGCTCGCCGAGGCGCTCTTCGTGTCACCCGTGGCCATCACCGCCTGCAACGGCGAGCTCTTCATCGCCGAGAACGATTCGCTCAAGCAGGTGGCGGGCCACGTCATCAGGCGGATCGACCTCGCCAGCCAGTGGGTGAGCACCGTCGCCGGGAGCCCGGATCTCAGGGGCGACCGCGACGGCCAGGGCGTGGCCGTGCGCTTCAACAGCCCCGAGGGGATCGCCTGCGACGGCCGTAGCCTCTACGTCGCCGACACCTTGAACCACGTCGTGCGGCAGATCGGGCTGGCCACGGGCGAAGTCACGACCTTCGTGGGGCTGTCAGGCGAGGCGGGCGCGGTCGACGGGACCGGCTCCGCGGCGCGTCTGAACTACCCCCGGGGCCTGGTTCACGACCCGGCCGCTGGCTGCCTCTATGTAGCCGACCGCGACGACAACGTGCTGCGGAGGATCCGGTGAGCGTGGCTCCAGCGGGCACCGGAGTGGCGGGGGCGGCTGCGTCCCACGCGTCGCCGATCGGTCCCGGCGCGGTCCCGCGGCCGCGCGAGGCGCTCGCCTGGCAGGAGGTCGCGGGCGAGGTGGTGATCCTCGATCTCGACGGGATGGTGCTGCGCGGCCTGAACCGCAGCGGGGGCCGTGCCTTCCAGCTCATGGACGGCCGCCGCACGCTGGCCGACATCGCTGAGGCTCTCGCGGCGCGCTACTCCATCGATGTCGAGCGAGCGCTCGGGGACGTCCTCGAGTTCGCGGCGGAGCTGGTGCGGCGCGGGCTGCTGGAGGAGGTGGGGGGCGCCGGCACACCACCGGCACGCGGCGCGGGCGAGCTGCCGCGGTAGGCGTGCCGGCGGCGGGGTCGGGGTCGCGTCAGGGGCGGGGGCGGCTGCGGCGCAGGCGTGCGCCGAGGAGCGCGAGGACCAGGAGCACCGGGCCGGTGCCCGCGGCGGCGTTTGCAGCATGACAGTCGCAGCCGCTGCTGGTGCCGCCCGGGGTGCCCGCGTCCTGACCCGGCAGGCCGCCCTCGTGGCCCGCGGCGCCGTCGGTGCCGCCGCCGTCGTGGCCCGCGCCGCCGTCGTCGCCGGCGCCGCCGTCCTGCTGCGGGGAGACGCACGCGCCCGCCGGGCCGCAGACGGCGCTGCCCGGGCAGTCGTCGTCGGGATCGGTACCGGCGGGGATCGCGGTGCAGGTGCCCTCCAACCCGACCTGGTCGCAGCTCTCGCACACCCCAGCGCAGGCCGTGGCGCAGCAGATGCCGTCGACGCAGTGGCCGCTCGTGCACTGGGCCGCGCGGTCGCACGCTGTGCCGTCGTCGAGGTCGGCGACACACGCCGCGCCGCTGCAGTGCCAGGCCTCGAGGCACTCGGTGTCGCCGGTGCAGGCCGCATCGCACGAGGTGGCGTCGGCGCAAACCGCGCCGCCACACGACTGCGGCGTGCCGGCCACGCACGCGCCGGCGCCGTCGCACGTCGGCGCCGGAGTGAGCGTGCCGTCGGCGCAGGAGGGGTCGCCGCACGGGCCGCCCGCGTCGCGCGCCGACCACGCGCCGGTGGCGAGCGTCGGCCGGCAGGCCTCGCAGGGGTTCCCGGGGTTGCGGTCGTCCGTGACGTAGCAGGTGCCCCCGATGCGGCAGGCGCCCGCGGCGAGGGTCGAGACGCACTGGTCCATGGCCTCGTCGCAGGCGTCGTTGGTGCACGAGATGCCGTCGGAGCAGTCGCGCTGCGTCCCGACGCAGTTGCCGCTCGCGTCACACGCGGTGTTCACGGTGCAGAAGAGCCCATCATCGCAGGGCGTGTTCACTGCGACGGGGGACCAGGCGGTCGTCGACGTGGCTGGCTGGCAGCTCCGGCACGGGTTGCCGGGCTCGAACGCGCCCTCCGCGACGCAGGCGTTGCCGATGGCGCACCCGGTTGTCACCGCGTTGACGCAGGTCCGGTTGGTCTCGTCGCACGAGTCGTTCGTGCAGCCGAGGCCGTCGCTGCAGTCGCGCTGGGTGCCGTTGCCGCACACCCCGCCAGCGTCGCAGGTGGTGCCGACGGTGCAGAAGAGCCCGCCCTCGCACGGCATGCCCGGCGCCACGGGCGAGTACGCAGTGGGCGACACGGAGGGCTGGCAGGTGGCGCAGGGGTTGGCCGGGTCGGCGGCCCCCTCGGGGACGCAGGCGTTGGCGATCACGCACCCGGTCGTGACGGCGTGGGTGCAGACGTCGCCGGCCTCGTCGCAGCCGTCGCTGGTGCAGGAGAGGCCGTCCGCGCAGTCGCGCTGGGTGCCGCCGCCGCACTGGCCCGCGGCGTCGCACGTGGTGTTGACCGTGCAGAAGAGCGCGGCGTCGCACGGAGTGGTCTCCGGCACCTGGCTGTAGGCGGTGCGCGAGGTCGCCGGCCGGCAGGCCTGGCACGGATCGGTGGGATCCACCGCGTTGGTCGCGATGCAGGCGCCCCCGATGAGACAGCCCGTATAGACCGGGTTCTGGCACGTGGCGTAGCCCTCGTCGCAGTAGTCGTAGGTGCAGGCGAGGCCGTCAGTGCAGTCGGTCGGCGTCGGCCCGGCGCAGTAGCCCTGGGCATCGTAGCGATCGCCGGTCGTGCAGAAGAGGCCGTCGTCGCAGGCGTCGCCCGGGTTGCCGGTGAGGCAGGCCGTGGTCCGGGTGGTGTACTGCCCGTAGCTCCACACGCCGCCGGAGTACGTGCGGCCGCTGACGATCCACATCGTGGTTCCGTCACCGTCGGCCTCCGCGCCGTAGAGCGAGCGCGGGAGATCCTCGAGCCAGCGCCAGGCGCCGGCGACGCGGTCGAAGGCCAGGGCGTAGACCGAGGCGGTCATGTCGTTCCAGTAGCTCCCGGCCAGCACGAGAAAGCGGTCCTGGAGCACGGCATCGGCGGCACGCACCCAGCCGGGAGCCGGGATGGGCGCCGCGCCGGTCCAGGAGTTGAGGCCCGGGTCGTACACCTCGGTGCTGTTGGCGGCCGTCGACGAGGTCATCAATCCCCCCGCGACGTAGACCTTGCCGCCCAGGGCGCCGGCCACCGGGTAGCGGCGGGGCACGCTCATGTCCGGGACGCTCGCGTCCCAGGTGCCAGCGACCGGGTCATAGACCACCACCGAGGCGAGATAGGTGGCGCTGCTGAGGCCGCCGAGGGCGTAGTATTTGCCGCCGAGCGCGACCCCCGCGTAGCCATGGCGCGCGGCCGGTAGCGTGGCGCCCGTGGACCAGGAGTTCCCGGCGATGTCGTAGATGTAGAGCGTGTTGGTCCCCGCCGAGCCCGAGTAGCCGCCGGCACAGTAGAGCTTCGCGCCGATCACCACGCAGTCGAGCGAGTAGCGGGCGGCCGGGAGGTCGGTGCCCGTGGACCAGGAGTTCCCGGCGATGTCGTAGATGTCGACATAGGCGCGGGCGCTGCCGTCGTACCCGCCGATCTTGTAGAGCTTGCCGTCGGAGTACACGACGGAGTGGTCGCGGGTGCCGCGGCCCGCGGGCACGTTGGCGACGTCGGCGTAGGTGCCGAAGGGACGCACCCAGGTCGTGGCCGTGGCCTGGCCGGTGTCACCGCCGCCGGTGGCCGTGACGGTCAGCAGCTCGGTGGTGCCGTGGGTCGCGGTCGGCGCGGCCCACACGTTCACCGCGTATGTGGCCAGCGTGCCGGAGGCGAGGCCGCCGGTGCTCGTCGGTCCGGCCACCGGCCAGTTGCTGGTGTAGCTCAGCGCGAAGTCGGCGCTCGCGTCCGTTGCGTTGGACACCATCACGTAGTGGGTGAAGGGGTAGCCGGGGCAGGTGGCGCCCACGCCCGGGGTCGTGCTCACCACGACCCCGCTCCGGAAGAAGAGAGCCCAGCGCTCCAGGCTGCCGGTCTCCCCCGTGACGTTGTCGCAGACCTTCAGGGTCCAGGTGCCGGCGGCCTGACCGAAGCGGAGGACGCCGAGGCTGGCGGCGGGGATCCAGCGATTGGCGTAATACGTGCCGGGGGCCGCGTGGTTCATCCAGTCGTAGTTGGCGGCGGCCGTGTCGTCAAAGAGCACGTTGAGGTTGTCGGCGCTGCCGCCCAGGCCCGGGTCGAGCGAGATCTCGGTCGCGTCCGGTGCCACGACCGACACCCGGAGCTGCCCGCGGTTGGGGTGACTGATCCACACGCCGACCCGCGCGTCGCCGATCCGGAAGGCATCCGGGACGGTGAGCGTGGCGGTGACCGGGTTGACGCAGTCGGCGTCCGGGATCGCCACCGGCGTGGTGCTCTCGTAGCTGTGCGCCACCTCCGCCCGGGTGACCGCGGGAGCGCCGAGGAGGGCGACCACGGTGCCGCCCACCCCCAGCCACCTCAAGGTGCCGCGACGCACGCGCTGACGAAACCCCTCGCTGGCTCCCTGGATCGGCATGCGGACCTCCATGGGGCGCACCCCCGGGATGGGCTCGAGTCTCCGAGCCACAGGATAGTGCGGTCCTGTCGGGCGGAACAAGCCCCGTCGTGCCGCGCGGGCACGACGCTCGCCGAGGCGTTGGCTCAGGTCGTCGTGCTGCCGCCCGCGCGCGCGGCCTCACGGGCGGCGGCCCGGTCGCAGGCCTCGCTGCTCGGGCCGAGAGCGTCGCCGTGCTCGGCCAGGGCCAGGGCCGTGCACCGGCCACAGTACCCCGCGCGGTCGCAGCCGGCGCACGCTCCGCGCAGGTCGTCGACCGTGGTCGAGCGCAGGCGCAGCAGCAGGGGTGACTCACGCCAGATCGCGTCGAACGGGGCCGCGCGCAGATCGCCGGCCGGCTCGCAGTAGAGGGCGCAGGGGTAGACGAGACCGGTGGGCCCGATGCGCACCACGCGGCGAGCGATGGCGCAGGGCGTCGCGCCGGGCTCCGGCGGTGGCACGAGGGGCGCGCCGACACCGTGGGCCAGGAAGAGGCGCGCGACCGACACCACCGGGGGCCGCTCGACGGGACCCTCGGACCTCCGCGGCGTCGCGGCGGCGTGCGGACCACGCTCGGGGCGCGCCACCGCAGGGTCGAGGCGGACGCCCACGCCCAGCCGGCGGGCGAGCGCGGGCAGGTCGAAGGCGGCGTCGCCGAGGCTGCGGAGCAGAGGCGACTTGAGCACGACCGGCACCCCGGCCCGCCGCAGCCGGACGGCGGCGCGCAGGGTGCGGCGAAAGGACCCCGGGCTCCCGGTGACGCCGTCGTGGGCCTCGGCCGTGGCTCCGTAGACCGAGAGCTCCACCGCGGTCGGCCGCAGGCGGGCAATCTCGTCGACCTGCTGGCGACGGAGGAGGGTTCCGGTCGTGAACAGGCGCACCGCGAAGCCGAGCCGCCGCGCGGCGCGGGCGATCTCGAGCACGTCGGGGCGCAGGAATATCTCACCCCCGGTCAGGGTGAGGAAGAACGCCCCCGCCGCGCGGAGCTCGGCGAGGACGCGGCGGATCTCGCCCCGATCGAGTTCGGTGGCGGCAGCGTCGGGCGGCGGCACGTAGCAGTGCCGGCAGCTCAGGTGGCACCGCCGGGTCAGCTCCCACAGCACCTGGAGGGGGATGCAGGCGTCGCTGGCTCGCTCTGCTACCCGGGAGAGGTGGGCGCCTGGCACGCGGGGCTCCAGCGAAGGCTCACGTCAGGTACAGCGACTCGCACGCCGGGATCCCCTCCCACTTCGCGCACGACACCGTCAGCCCCACCGGATCGTAGGGCTCCTCCCACACCACCGCCGGCGGGTCGTACGGCTCGGGCGCCCGCTCGGTGTCGGGCGTCTCCGGCGGTGCGGCCGCGCTGGGCGTATCCCTCCCCATCTTCGGCAGTATAGCGATCGGTCGCGGCCCCGGGCAAGGCTGGCCGACGGCCAGTCCGACGCTGCGGTCAGTCGCCGCCCGACGCTGGCGCGTTCAGCGCCGACCGGAGCCGGTCTACCGCCCCGGGTGTGACTCGTCCTCGGGGATGACCGGGGCCTGGTGGCCGCTGGTCTCGAGGAAGGCGAAGACGCGCTCGGGGACCTCGTCGAGGACGATCGGCCCGCCGCACGCGGAGCAGCGGAACTGGGCCTCGGCCATCTGCTGGATCGAGGTAGGGCTCGAGACGTGGAGGAGGCGCTGGTCCTCGCGCTCGCACGACTGGCAGATGTAGGGCGCCCAGAAGGAGTCGATGCGCCCGTTGCCGAGGAGGCGCGACACCATCGAGGCCTGCATGACGAAGGCGGTGGAGCAGCGCACGAAGGAGTAGGCCGAGACGTTGACGAGCTTCTCGAGGAAGAGGACCCACTTGCGCACGCCGGCGGAGTTGAGGTAGCGCACGCCGCCGAGGTCGAACTCGACCAGGCCCGAGAGGCGGTCGGCCAGATCCTCGAACTCGGCGACCTCGGTGAGGTCGCCCTGGAACACCACCTGGGTGCGGTCGGGGAGCGCGACGACCTCCCACAGCGACAGCGCCGCCAGGGCCCGCCGTGAGGGCTCGTCGAGGTTCTGGAACTCGACGCCGAAGGAGAGCGGGTCGGTCCCCTTGGCCTCGCCGCACCACACCACGCGCCCTTCGATCTGGACCTCGCGTCCCTCGAGCGGGCGCGAGAGGGTGAGGCGCACGCGCTCGAGGCCGCCCAGGGGCTTGTCCATGGCCTTGTCGAGCACCACGCGCGCGCCGGTGGGGCTGATGTTCACGACCCGCCCGACCAGGGCGGAGGGGGTGGCGCCGTCGGCGCCGCCGGGGCCGAGCCCCTCGATGTCGGCGAAGAGCTCGATGGAGATGCGGCGGCCGAGGCGCTGCGGCAGGCGCAGCAGGAGCGCGACCTGCTGGTACAGCTCCTCGCCCGGGGCGGGGAGCGCGAGGAGGTCGTCGCAGCCGACCGCGGCCACGCGCTTGAGCGTCTTGGGGCCGAGCTCCTCGCGGGGCAGGGCCAGCATCACGCGGACGTGGCGCAGCGGCTCCGCGGCGCGGATCTGCTCGCAGACCGCGAAGCCGGTCGTGTCACCGAGCGTCGCCTCGACGATCACCAGCTGCGGCGGCCGCTCCTTGACCTCGGCGAGGATCGCCGCGCCCGTGGGCAGCACCTCGTGATCCACGCCCAGCCGCCGGAAGGACGGCGAGGCGAGCTGCTCGGCGATCGCCGCACCCGGCGAAGTCACGATGCGGATCATCGGCTATCTCCTCGGGCCCGCCCACGCCGCCCACGCCGTCCACGGGAAGCCACTCGATTGGCGGGATACCCAGGAGGCGCATCTTAGCACGGCGCGCCGCGCCGGGGTCAACGCCGTCACCATG
>JACRCY010000501.1 GCA_016218785.1 Deltaproteobacteria bacterium | reverse complement strand
TTCGGACGTGCGAATCGGCTGGGGCAGGTCGCCAAGTGAGAAAGGAGTCACGCGCTCCGTCGCCGAGGCTGGTTCTTGGGAGCACCGACGCGAGGTGGAGCAGGGCGGCGGGCATCTCGTGTTCTTGGGCCCCCTCTGGGGCCTTCATCAAGCCGCCCGCTCTGCGGGCGGTAGTTGACTGACGGCACCGAGACGAATCCCATCAACATGAGTGTGGTCTGGATCATCAGGATCAAGTAGCAGCTCATGTCTTGTCGGCCACAGCAGGTGTTGCGTCTGGCTTGAGCGACGCTGCAACCGCAGCAGGGGACCGCAGGGAGCATCGATCATGCGAGATCACAATTCCGGAATGCGGAGAGGCGTCATCAGAACCGTCACCGCGCTGCTGCTGTTGGCAGGGTTCTCCTCGTGCACCGTCGAGACCACGCCCCTCGGGCCCGGGCCGACGGGCGCGACAGGAGCCACAGGCGCCGTTGGCACTACGGGGGCCACCGGCGAGCCTGGTCCAACCGGGCCCGTCGGCGCCACGGGCCCGACGGGGACGATCACCGATCCCCAGGCAGACCTGGTGCTTGGGGCCACCGCGGTCGCGAGGGACACCACGAACTACGGTTCTTTGGGGCTCGTGTTCAGAGGGTCCGCGTGGAGCGGGGGCGCTCCGGTGGACACCAACTTCAAGGTCGCGCAGGAGGCCCCGACATCGACGCTGACGGACCTGCGCGTCACGAGCCCGGGCACGCTTCAAGTGGACCTGCGGGCCGGCACGGACGAGGGGATCCGCGTCTCCGCCGACTCGGGCGCGTCGACCCTCGTGCCAGGGCTGCTCCAGCTCACGAACCCAAACACGACTGCGGGCAATCGCGCGGGGCTGACCTTCAACAGCGAGTTCACGGGCCCCTCGGGTGAGTACCCGGGCGCGGCGATTGCCGCCGTCTTCAACGACCATGGCTCGGGCGACACCGCCCTGGCACTGGCCACGAAGCCGGGGAACGGTGCCTTGGCGGAGCGGGTGCGCATTACGGGCGGCGGCAACGTCGGCATCGGGACGACCGCGCCGGCGGCGACTCTGGATGTCGCGGGCGACGCGCGCGTCACCGGGACGGCGCGGGTTGGGTGCGAGTTGGTTCAGGGGCCGGAATCGACGGCCGGAACCGGGGTCGTCACAGTCACGGTGCAGTGCCCGGGCGGCAAGCTCGCCCTCGGCGGCGGCGGCTGGTGCTTCGGCTCGCAGCACACAATGGGGGACTCGTTCCCTTCCGGCCCCGGCACGGGTTGGCAAGCGAGCTTCATCCGACCGAGCAGCACCACCTGCTTCGCGCGCGCGGTCTGCTGCCGGGTCGGCGGCTGACGGGCGGCCTCTGCCGGTTGCCCCGCCGTCAGCGCCCCTCGCCCGGGTGGATGCCGGCGCGCTCCTCCAGGCGCACGACGCGCTCGCGCAGCTCGGCGTGGTCGCGGCCGTGCTCGCCCATGAGCAGGTTGTCGATGCGCTTGCCGAGGAGATCAAAGCCGGTGTGCATCTCGGCGCGAAGCTCGCCGATCTCGGATTTCAGCTCGGTGCGGACCGCATCGAGTCGGCTGTTGGTCGTCCGGATCTCATCGCGGATCTGCGTGAGGATCCGCACGGTGAGATCGACGACCTTGTCCCCGCTGCTCGGCTTGCGCGGCATCCTCGGCTCCTGATCGAATGATACCAGCGCTGGGCGGCTGGCGCCACGGCGCTACAGCCAGTACCTGAACAGGTAGCACAACCTCTCGAGGAACCGCTCCCCGAGGGCGCGCAGGCGCCAGTCGAGGAGGGTGACCTCGATGTTGTGGGACATCGAGCGCTGGCCTGGCCCCCGTGGCACCGTGGCCCTCGCACCGTCGGTTGCGCCGCCCGCCGGGCGGCATATACTGGATGCAGGATGCCGATGGATCCCGCGGAGCTGGCCGGGCGCCTCGCCGCCGCCGCGCGGGCGCGCAGCGCCTTGCGGCGGGCGACCATCGAGTGGCGCGCCGCGGGCCGCCAGATCCTCGAGCGGAGGGCCGTGCCGGATGAGCGATCTCCTCGACCTGGACGACCCGACCGCGACCATCCTGGCGGTCGTTCGGTCGCTTAGGGAAGCAGGCATCGAGTCGGCGGTCTACGGCGGCCTCGCGCTCGCCGCGTACGGCGAGCCGCGCGAGACCAAGGACGCCGACGTGGCTGTCTGCGGCACCGGTGCGCCCGCCGCCGTGGACGCGCTGCGACGCGGAGGTCTCGACTGCACCGTCGCGTTCGACCGCGTGCGGTTCGGAGGCCACACGGTGACGCGCGTCACGCTCCTCGGCGGCAGCACGGCGACGGGGCTCAACGTCGCCGGTCTGGTGGAGCCCCGCTCGGCCCGCTACGCGCGCGCGTCGTTGGAGCGCGCGGTGCCGGTGTCGTTGCGCGGCCAGATGGTCCGCGTGCTCTCTCCCGAGGACTTCGTGGTCTTCAAGGTGCTGTCGACCCGGGAGCGCGATCTCGAGGACGCAGCGACGGTGCTGCGGGTGCTCGCCGGCCGCCTCGACCTGGGGGCCATCGGGGCCGAGGCCGCCTGCTTGGGCGCCGAGATCCCCGACCACGACGTGGCGGGCCGCCTGGCGCGTGCCACCGCGCAGGCCGCGGAGTAGGCCCGTCTACAACCAGTACCGGAACAGGTAGCACAACCGCTCGAGGAGCCGCTCCCCGAGGGCGCGCAGGCGCCAGTCGAAGAGGGAGACCTCGCGGCAGCGCTCGCGGTCCGCGGCGAAGCGCTCCTCCATGCGGGCGCCGAAGTCCGTATCGACGATGTTCAGGTTGACCTCGAGGTTGTGGAACATCGAGCGCTGGTCGAGGTTGAAGGAGCCGACGGTGCTCCAGACGCCGTCGATGACGGCCGTCTTGGCGTGCATGACGACGTCGGGCCACAGGAAGAGGCGCACGCCGTCGCGCAGCAGCCGGTCGCGTCGGCGACGGCGGCGACGGTGCGCGCGCCGAACTCGGGGTGGGCGTTGAGGCCGGTGCCCACGGCCGTGCCGCCGAGGGGCAGGGCCTCCAGGTCGGTGCAGCTCGCCTGGATCCGACCGGCGGCCTCGCCGACCTGCGTGGCGTAGGCGTGGAACTCCTGCCCCAGGGTGACCGGCACCGCGTCCATCAGGTGCGTGCGACCGATCTTGAGGACGTCGGCGAAGTCGGCGGCCTTCGCGCGGAGGAGCTGCTCCAGCCCGGCGAGCGCCGGCAGCAGGCGTCGCGCCACCTCGCGCCGCGCCGCGATGCGGATCGCCGAGGGGATCACCTCGTTGGACGACTGGCCGCGGTTGACGTGATCGTTGGGGTGGACCGGCGCGGTGCCGCCGCGGGGCCGGCCCAGGATCTCGTTGGCGCGGCCCGCGACCACCTCGTTGACGTTCATGTTGGTCGAGGTTCCCGAGCCGGTCTGGAAGACGTCGACCACGAAGTGCTCGTCGAGGCTCCCGCCGGCGGCCTCGCCGGCGGCCTGCGCGATGGCGGCGGCGAGGCCCGGGGGGAGCTGCCCCAGGGCCGCGTTCACGTGCGCGGCCTGCTGCTTGACCAGCGCCACGGCGTGCACCACGCTGAGCGGCATGCGCTCGCCGGAGACCGGGAAGTTCTCCACCGCGCGCCGGGTCTGGGCGCCGTAGTAGGCGTCCGCGGGCACCCGCACCTCGCCCATCGAGTCACGCTCGACGCGGTACTTGCCCACAGGTCCCCTCCCACGTCCACCCCCGGCTGCGCCCGAATTCACTCGTCGCTTGCGCGCCGGATCCGCCCGCTCGACCCCGCCGGCAGTGTTGGAAGCAGAGGGCGGGGCCTCCGCGCCGCGAGGGTCGGCGAGCCCATCCATGAGATCCAGCAGGGCCGCATTGTCATCGAGGTCGACACCGGGCCGGAGGCCACCCCGGCCGACCGTGTGCAGCTTGATACGCCGTCGCCTGGTGGTCATGAGGCCGGGACCCTGACGCGTCCTATGGCAGCGCGCATGAAAGCCGCTCCCCGAGCAAGCGAGGTTCACCCCTGAGCTATTCGCGCTGCCCCGTTTTCGCGCGCCAGCGACGCAAGCGATCGATATTGCAGAGGCGAGGCGCTTACAAGTTGCCGGAATTGACCAGGCACCTATGGCACTCAACCCCCTCGGAGAGGCTGATTCTTGGGGTGA
>JACRCY010000498.1 GCA_016218785.1 Deltaproteobacteria bacterium | reverse complement strand
GGAGAGTTCGCGCAGCGCGCGGCGCCCGTCCACGCCCATGCGCTTCAGCACCACGGAGATCGCGGCCCAGGCCTCAGCTCGGCTGGGAGCACGCTCCAACCGCCACCGGGGTGGGTCCCGATCTGTTGGCCCTGCCACCCGATCGCGTCGGACAGGCCGTTGACGCCACGATCGAGTTCGTGTAATCGTCTAGGTCTGATCGCGTTCCAGCCAGCGCCAGAGTCCGGGGCACACCAGGAGGGGTCACGGATGGTCGGGTGGAGACGAGGGCTCGCCGTCTGCATCGGCGCGGTGGTCCTGCTGTGGGGGCTCGAGGCCGCCGCCGAATGCAGAACGAACGACTGCCGCCGCGTGGGGATATCCTTCGGCGGGCGGCAGTTCGTGTTCGGCAACGCGGCCGGGGATCCCCGCACCTTCTTCTTCGCCAACTTCGAGCTTGGCCTCGGCGGCAGGTACGTCGCCTTCGAGGCCGACACGGCGATCTCGAAGGAGCTCCAGCTGGTCACCCCCGCGCTCCTGCTGCGCGTCCCGATCGACCTGGGCAAGACCGACGAGTTCCAGCTCGAGCCCACGCTCGGCATCGGGCCGTCCTTCTGGTTCTGGAAAGAAGGGAACCGCAAGGTGAACGGCATGAGCCTGCGGCTGAGCCCGCGGCTGCGCCTGATCTGGAACCTCAACCGGTCGTTCGCGATGAGCCTCGACGTGATCTGGGCCGAGGCGCTGCCGCTGCACTACTCCTTCGACACCAAGAACGCGGAAGGCAAGGCCCGCACGTCGGACCATGCCTGGGTGTGGATGAGCTTCGGCGTCGGCATCTATCATCGCTTCTGATGTTGCCGCGGTGAACGTCCTCCTCACCAACCACTGCAACCGGCGCTGTCCGTACTGCTTCGCGCGGGAGCGCATCGTTCAAGGGGGGACGTTCCCGTCCCCCCTCGACGGGCCAAGCCCGTCGAGCCGGGGGGTGGCCGGCGGATGCCGGCCGGACTCCCCACCGCGCGTTCCTCGCGCGGAACTGCCGCGCACCGCGCGCTCCAAGCGGGCCGCCGCCCCGCCCTTCATCGCGCCGGAGGACTTCCGCCGCGTCGTGGCGTTCGCCACGAGGAGCCGGCAGCGCAGCCTCGGGATCCTCGGCGGCGAGCCCTCCCTCCACCCGAGATTCGCGCAGCTCCTGGCCATGGTCCTCGACGCCGGGCTCGAGGCCAGGACCTTCACCAACGGCCTCTGGCGTCCGGCGCAGATCGACGCGGTCGCGAAGGTGGCCGCCGGCTCGCGCGGGCGGCTCCACGTGGTGGTCAACGTCAACGAGCCCGGGTCGACCCCGGCCGCGCAGCGGGCGGCACAGGAACGCCTGCTCGCGGGCCTGCGCCGCTGGTGCAGCCTGAGCTTCAACGTCTACCGGGCCGAGTGCGATCCATCGTTCCTCGTGGACCTCATCCTGCGCCACCGGACACGACGCACCATCCGCCTCGGCCTCGCCCAGCCGCTCGCGGCCCAGCGCAGCCAGCACCTCGAGCCCGAGGACTACCGTCTCGTGGCACCCGCGATCGTCGCGCTGGCGCGGCGCTGCTCCGAGCACGACATCCGCCTCGGGTTCGACTGCGGCTTCACCCTGTGCATGTTCACCCCCGAGCAGCTCGGCGAGCTCATGCTCGCGGGGTGCCGGATCAAGGCGCTCTGCGTGCCCGCGCTCGACATCGGCACGGATCTCTCCGCGTGGGCCTGCTTCCCCCTCTCGTCGCTCGCGAGCGAGGTGAAGCTCACGGACTTCGAGGACGCGGACGCGCTCCACGACTACTTCCGCGAGCGCTACGGGCGCCTGTACGCCGCCGGGGCGCTGCCCGCCTGCATCGGGTGCCCGCTCAGGCGGCGGCGCCAGTGCGCGGGCGGGTGCGCGGCCCACGCCTACCGCAGGCTCCGCGCATGACGGCGCCGGGCCGCGCGGCGTGCACCGCCAGCATCCGGGGGCGCCGGCTCACCGTCATCCTCAAGGCGTCTGACCGCTGCAACGGGGCGTGCGCCTACTGCTCGGTCGGTCCCGCCGGGCGTCAGACCATGTCCGGGGACGCCTTCGAGACCCTGGCCCGCGAGCTGGAACGGCTGGTGGACCGCTGGGAGCTGCGGGGGCTCAACCTCACCTTCCACGGCGGCGAGCCCACCTTGCTCGGCCCGAGATTCATCGACCGGGCGTGTCGGCGCCTGCGCCGCATGACCATCCCGGTCGGCTTCATGCTGCAGTCCAACCTGCTCAAGGTCACGGCGCCGATGGTCGAGGTCATCCGGCGCTACGACATCATGGTCGGGACCTCGTTCGATCCGCTGACGGGACGACGCCGGCTGGCCGACGGCAGCGACGCCTACCAGCGCTGGCGGCGCAGCTACCTCGCGCTGGCCGCTGGAGGGATCGCGCCCGGGGCGATCTTCGTCGTCACCCGGCCGGCCCTCGGCCGCGCCCGCGAGCTCTTCGCCGCCGCCGACGGGATCGCGGCGGAGAGCGGCCGCCGCTTCGGCATCCAGCTCAACCCGATCTACGGCCAGGGCCGCGCCGCGGGGGACGACCAGCTGCTCGTCACGCCCGAGGAGTTCGGCCAGTTCATGGTGGACGCGTGGACGATCTGGGAGGCGAGCGGCCGGCGCCACGGGCTGGCGCCGATCGGCAGCTTCGTACACGCCGTCGCGCACCCGCGCCGACGCTTCACCGGGACCTGCTCCTTCGCCGGCAACTGCGCCGCCACCCACGTCGGCATCGATCACGCCCTCAACGTGGCGGGCTGCGGCCGCCGCCTCGACAGCAAGGCGTTCCTCGGCAACCTGGGCGATCGGCCCCTCGTGGACATCCTCGAGACCAGCGAGGAGCGCCGCCTCATCGCCACCCGCTCGGCCCGGCTCGGCCACGGGCCGTGCCAGGACTGTCGCTTCTTCGCGCTCTGCCACGGCGGCTGCCCCGACGACGCGGCCATCGTCACGGGCGACGTCATGGCGCGCTTCGGCATGTGTGCCGCCTACCGCCGGCTGCTCGAGGCCATCACGGAGCGCCACGAGCGCGCCGGCGTCGCGCGTCCGTCGCGCCGCGTGTCCCCGCCGCCCCGCGCGCCCGCGCCCCCGCCCGCTGGCCCACCGCGCGTCATCCGGCTCTTCGCCCCGGGATCGCCCGGCGCGCCCGGCGCGCCCGACTCAGGAGACGGCCCGGCGCCGGCGGCCGGAGACGCCGCCGCGACGGCCGGCCCGCGCGAGACCTGGCTCCTCGCCGCCGGCGGCCCGGGCTGGCTCGAGTTCGACGGCGCCCTGGCCCGGGTGGTGGCGGCGACGGCCGGCCCGATCCGGCTGTGGCTGCCCAACCGCCGCGTGCCCGCGCTGGCCCTCTGGCAGGACGTGGCGCGACG
>JACRCY010000505.1 GCA_016218785.1 Deltaproteobacteria bacterium | reverse complement strand
GGGCCGCCGTCGGGCCAGGCCCCGTCGCGGGCGCCATCGGGCACGGCGGCGTCGGCACGCCCGCCGTCGTTGTCATCCCCGGGCGTGCCGCGCAGGCCGCAGCTGCAACCGTTCATCGATAGGGCGAGCACGCACGCACACGCGCACAGCCACCTCATGGCGTCCTCCACGCGTCTCACAGGTAGCCCAGCGGGACACACAGGCTCTCGCTCCCGCACTCGTAGGCGATCTCGCTGTAGCCGGACGGGCAGTCGAGGTCCCGTTGGCAGATTATCTCGCAGGTCGGCGCGGCCGCGAGGCCGACCGTGCAACGCTGGCCCACGGGGCAGGTGGTGTCGCAGGCGCAGTCCTGGCCGGTGACGAAGGGGCGCTCGTCCAGGCAGAAGAAGTGATCGAACCCCTCCGCACAGCTGAACCCGGGCGGGCAGTCGGCGTCGAAGGTGCACTGGTCGCCGTGATCGCAGACCCGGGCCGGGCCCTCGACCTGGTCCCGGCAGGTCCCGTCCGCGCCGCAGTCGACCGTGTCGTTGCACGGCCGCAGGCAGGTCCACGTGGGGGCGCCGGTCACGCCCGCGTAGAAGCCGATGCACGCGAGGCCCGGCTCGCACTCGCAGTCGGTGGCGCACGCCGACCCCTCGCGCTTGCTCCCCGGCGGTGTCATCGGGTTGCACAGGGGGTACGGCGGCGCCGGCCCCGCGTATCCTTCCCGCGTGTACTCGAGGAGCAGCCAATCGTTGCTCGGGTCCTCCGTGTCGATCACTACTTGCGGGTTGGCGTGCTCGCGCCCGCCGATCGTGACGATCCACGTGGCGCTCGGCCCGTCCATGGGCTCGCACCCGTCCGCGGTCCAGGCCCAGGCGTTCACCATCCAGTAGTCGACGCAGCAGGCCCCGACCTCCATGGGGACGAGGTCGATGCGCGCCAGCACCTCGCAGCTCGAGTCGAGCCACACGCGCACGGCGAGGCGCTCGGCCACGCCCATGCGCGGCGGCGTGCCCGGGACGAGCCAGGCCTCGGCGACCATCCGCGGCTCCAGGCGCCAGGTCCACGGCTCGTCGCAGGTGCCGGCGTCGCCGCCACCGTCACGCGCGGTGCCGTCCCGCTGGCCGCCGTCGCGCGCTCCTCCATCGGGCGGCGCGCCGTCGTGCGCGGCGTCGGATGCCGCGGCGTCATGGCCTCCGGCGAGGTTGCCGCGCTCGCTGCACGAGCAACCCGGCGCGAGGGCCACGGCCACCAGAACCAAGACAGCAAGGGCTCTCATGGCTCACTCCTCCGGCGACGGTCTCGCCATCTCCGGCGGCAGGCAGATCGACCACATCGAGCAGTAGAGCGGCACGCCGCTCGGCTGCGGGCAGTCGGCGTCCGTGCGGCACCACTGCTGGCAGCTCGACGGCGCCTCGCCGAAGGAGGTGCAGCGCTCGCCCGCCGGGCACTCGGCGTCGCAGTCGCACCACGTCGAGGCCGGCCAGGAGCGCTCGTCCTCGCAGTACTGGCCGCACGCGGCCTCGTGGCAGGAGAAGCCCGCCGGGCAGTCGGCCGCGGTCTCGCACTCGTACTCGTAGCAGTGGCGGCACACGAACGACGCGCCGTTGGAGACGTAGGAGATGCAGATCCACGTGAAGTCGCACTCGCGCGTGTCGGCGCAGGGTTTCTGGCAGGTCCACTGCGCCCGGCCGTCGAAGTCGTGCGAGCCGAGGCACGCGAGCCCGGCGGCGCACGAGCAGTCGGTGACGCACGCGTCCCCGTCGCCCGCGGTGCCGGCGGGCAGCCCGCCGTAGCACGGGCAGTCCCGGCCGCCGGGGCACCCCTGCCGCCCGTAGCCAAGCCCCGCGCCGTTCGGGTAGTTCAGATCGGTGACGCCGACCATGAAGTTGCCCTGCCCGCGCCCTGGCACGGTCACGACCGTGGTGGCCAGGGCCGGCCCGGGCGGCTTGCACCGCTCGTCGTCGGGCACGTAGGGGAGCGTCCAAGCCGCGGCGCGCAAGCCCACGAAGTCGGTGGCGTCGCCCGGCATGATCTCGACCTTCACCCAGGCCAGCTCCTCGCACGCGTGGTTCAAGCCCACCGTGACGAGCACCTGCTCGGTCACGCCGACGCGCGGCGGCGGCCCCGGCACCAGCTCGATGCCCGCGATGGGCCGCGGCTCGAGGTACCAGGCGCCCGCGCGCGCGCACGTGCCCGTACCGCCGTCGCGCCCACCGTCGCGCGCGCCATCGGGCACCCGCGCGTCGGCCGGAGCGCCGTCGCGCCCGGCCGCGTCGCCAACCCCGCCGTCACCCGCGCCGGCGAGGGTGTCCCGCTGGCTGCACGAGCAGCCCGGCCCACCCCCGAGCGCGGTCACGAGCGCGGCTCCGAGCACGACAACGAAGGCCCGCACCAGTCCTCCCTGCCAACTCCCAGCGCGTGGGTGCCCGTCCCATGACAGCAAGCCACGTGCCGGCCCACCCTGCCAGTGACTTCGGTGGCTTGGCCCGGGCCCTGTCACGCCCCAGTGACGCTCGCGTCAGGGATCTGTTGCCGGGAGACAACAGGGAGACAACAGCCAGTTGACCGCCCCGCCGCCTCTGGCCGACAATGGACCTTGGGGGACGAGCGCACCAGGGCCCCGAGCGACGGCGCCGTGACCCCGCCACGGGAGGACCTTCATGGCCAGCCACCTCGCGCTCTGGGCCGTGACTCTGGCGGTCGTGACGGTCGGCTGCGGCGGTTCTCCTGGCGCGCCGACCGCGGACGGCCCGCCGCCGACCGACACGGCTTCGGTGGATGTCGCCGCCGCGGTCGACGCCGCACGCGACGCCGCCCCTGACGTCGAGGCGCCCGACGCGCTCCCGCCGGACGACGGCGGCGCCGACGACGGCCCCGCACCGGCGTTCTACCCGCCCAGCCAGCGGGGGCCGTACGAGACCGGCGTGTTCCAGGCTCAGCCCTACGACGCGGTGCGGAGCCGGCTCGTGCCGCTCTTTGTCTGGTACCCGGCGACGGGCCCGGGGACGAGCCGCATCAACTACGGCATGGTCTTGCAGGGTGGGGCCTGGCAGGACGCGCCGCCGGCCACGGCCGACGGGCCGTTCCCGGTCGTGCTCTTCTCTCACGGGTTCAAGGGCATCGCGTTCCAGTCGTTCTCCCTGACGGAGTACCTCGCGAGCCACGGCTTCCTCGTGGTCGCGCCCAACCACCAGGGGAACACCCTCTGGGACTTCACGTCGACCGACGAGGACGTGGCGCAGGTGACCCTGCAGCGCCCCAAGGACATCGGCTTCGCCTACGGCAAGGTGGTCGAGTACGCGGCCACGCCGGGGCACGTGCTGGCGGGCCTCGCGGACGGGACCCGGGCCGCCGTGACCGGCCACTCGTTTGGCGGGTTCACGACCCTCATCGTGGCGGGCGCCGTGGCCGACATGGACCGCGCGAAGCAGGCCTGCGCGCAGGGCGTGGCGGCCGACATCTTCTGCCCGTACGTGAGCTACTACGCCCCGGGTACCGCGCTGACCATGAACCCGCGGATCCCGGGCTTGCGGGCGATGATCGCGTACGCCCCGGGCGGGTACAACGCCATGTTCGACGACGGCCTCGCCGCAGTCTACGTCCCCGGGCTGGTCATGGGCGGCACCGAGGACACGACCTGCCCGCTCGACCTCGAGACCCGCCCCATCTACACGCCCCTCCCGCGGCCCAAGGCCAAGGCCGAGCTGGGCGGCGCGACCCACATGTCGTTCACCAACATCTGCTCCATCCCGGCGGCGCAGCTGATCTTCGGCGACATGTGCCAGGCCACCATGACCGAGCAGCGGGCGTTCGCGATCGTGAATACGCTGTCGACCGCGTACCTGCGGCGGCACGTGAACGACGAGCTCGCGATGGACGCCTACCTCGCGGACGCCTACGTGCAGGCCGTCTTCGCCGAGGTCGCCTGGCTCCTCGAGCCGTAGCGCCCGCACGCCGGCCGCCGCCGGCGGCCCCGTCGTTTCGCCGGCGTTCCTACACCACCTCGAAGAAGCGCTCGCCCTTCTCGGCCATGGCTACGAGCAGCTTGGGGGGCGTGAAGTGGGGGCCGTAGGCGGCGGCGAGGGCCTCGAGCTCCTTGACGACGGTGGGGATGCCCATCCGGTCCATGCACGAGAGCGGACCGCCGGTGTTGGGGGCGAAGCCGAGCCCGAAGATCGCGCCCACCTCGGCGTCGCGCTTGCGCTGTAGGATGCCCTCCTCCATGACGCGCGCCGCCTCCACGCACTGGGCCAGCAGCAGCCGCTGGCCCACGACGTCGGCGCCGGTCGCCGTCGGCGTGCCCTTCGCGAGCGCCTTGAGGCCGGGCCACAGCCCCTTCCGCTTGCCGGCCTCGTAGTCGTAGAAGCCGGCGCCGGCGGCCTTGCCGTAGCGCTTGTGCTCGTCGACCATGGCGATGAGCAGGTCGATGCCCGGCCCTTCCACGGCGCGCCCGTACTTCTTCGCCTGCGGCGCCGCCTTGCGCACGAGGGTGAGCGTGACCTCGTCGAAGACCTGCAGCGGCCCCACCACCATGCCGGCCGCACGCGCGCCCCACTCGACCACCGCCGGGTCGTGCCCCTCGGCCACGAGCTGCACGCCCTGCATGAGGTAGGCGAGGAAGACGCGCGTCGTGTAGAAGCCGTAGCCGTCGTTGATCAGGATCGGCGTCTTCTTGATCTTGCGGCAGAACGAGAGGCAGCGTGCCGCCGTCTCCTGGCTCGTCTCCTTGCCCATGATGATCACGAGCAGCGGCATCTTGTCGACCGGCGAGAAGAAGTGGAGCCCGATGAAGCGGTCGGCGTGCGCCGAGGCGCGCGCCAGGTCGGTGATCGGGAGCGCCGAGGTGTTGGAGGCCCAGATCCCACCCGGCGCGAGCAGCGGCTCGATCTCCTTCGTCACGCGGTGCTTGAGCTCGAGGTCCTCGAACACCGCCTCGATGACGAGATCGCAACCCTTGAGCGGCTCCGGCGCCACCGTGGTCGAGATGCGCGCCAGGAGCGCCTTGGCCCCCTCCTCCCCCAGGCGCTTCTGCTGCTCCTTGGTGAGCTCGCGGCAGTGGTCCATGGCCTTCTGCAGCACCTCGTCCTTGATGTCGCGCACGACGACGTCGTACCCGACCGAAGCACACTGCCAGGCCAGCGCCGCCCCCATCATGCCGGCGCCGAGGATCCCGACCTTCTGGATCCCCTCCTGGTCGGTCGACGGCAGCCCCTCGTGCTTCTCCGCCGCGGTGCGGTGGTACCACAGCGTGCGGAGCATGTCCTTGGCCTGGTCGCCGACGGCGAGGTTGACGAAGTGGCGCGCCTCCACCTCGAGGGCGCGGTCGAGCTCGAGCAGGCCGCCCTCGTGGAAGCACCGCAGCACCAGCTCGGGCGCGCGGAACGCCCCGGCCGTCTTCTTGTAGAGCATGCCGCTCCCGGCTAGGAGGAAGTCGCGGAAGTCGGTCGTACCCGGCACGGGCGGCGGGAACTTGAAGCTCTTCTCGTCCCACGGCTGCTTGGCCCCGGGGTGCGCCAGGATCCAACCGACCGCGGCGGCCCGCACCGCCTCCGGCGT
This sequence comes from Deltaproteobacteria bacterium, assembly GCA_016218785.1. Lineage (GTDB taxonomy): Bacteria > Myxococcota_A > Polyangia > JACRCY01 > JACRCY01 > JACRCY01. Next base: position 2,912 of record JACRCY010000505.1, on the reverse strand, counting down.
GGCGCACACCTCGTCGATGATCTTCGCCTCGAGCGCCGTCTGGGGCCGCAGCGTCTTGCCCGGCAGGATCAGGTCGGCCGCGGCCTGCAGGCCGACCATCCGCAGGATCCGCTGCGTGCCGCCGCCGCCCGGCAGGACGCCGAGCATGACCTCGGGCAGGCCGAGCTGGATCTTGGGGTCGTCGAGCGCGATGCGGCGATGGCAGGAGAGCGCCAGCTCGAAGCCGCCGCCCAGGGCCGAGCCCGTGAGCGCGGCCACGACGGGCACGCCGCAGGTCTCGAGCTGCCGGTAGCCGGTCTGCAGCGCGCGCACCTGCTCGTAGAACCGCTTCGGGTCGCGGGCCTGGTACAGCATGTCGATGTCCGCGCCGACGCAGAAGTCCTTGTGGCCGGTCGCGACGATGATGCCCTTCAAGCCCTGCTGGCCCTTGGCCCAGGTGAGGCCTTGCGCGAACCCGTCGCCGAACTCCTGGTTGATCTTGTTGGCGCGACCCGACATCTCGAGGGTCAGCGTGGCGATGCCCTGCCCGTCGAAGTCCAGCTTCACAGCTCCATTCTTCGTGCGTTCCATGGCTCGCCTCACACGCGCTCGATGATGGTGGCCGTGCCCATCCCGCCGCCGATGCACAGCGTGATCAGGGCCGTCGACAGGTTGCGCTCCTCCAGCAGGTCGACGGCCGTGCCGAGGATCACGGCCCCGGTGGCGCCCAAGGGGTGCCCGAGGGCGATGGCGCCGCCGTTCATGTTGAGCTTCTCGTGCGGGACGCCGAGCTCCTGCATGTACATCAACGGCACGGCCGCGAACGCCTCGTTGACCTCGAAGCAGTCGATGTCCTTGAGCTCCATCCTGGCCTTCTTGAGCGCCACACGCGTCGCCGACAGCGGCCCGGTCAGCATGATCACGGGCTCCTCGCCGGTGCTGACGCCCGTCCGGATCCGCGCGCGGGGCTTGAGGCCCAGGGCCTTCCCCTTCTCCGTGCTGCCGATGAGGACCCCGCTGGCGCCGTCCACGATGCCCGACGAGTTCCCCGCCGTGTGCACGTGGTCGACCCGGTCGACCTGCGGGTACTTGCGGCGCACGAGGGCGTCCAGGCCGAACTGCTTGCCCAGCATGTCGAAGGCCGGCTTCAGGGTCGCGAGCTTCTCCAGCGAGGCGTCGGGCCGGGGCATCTCGTCGCGGGCGAGGATGGTCAGGCCCTGCTCGTCCTTCACCGGGACGACGCTCCTGTCGAACTTGCCCGTGCCGCGCGCGGCGACGGCGCGGCGCTGGCTCTCGAGCGCGAACGCGTCCACGTCGGCGCGGGTGAAGCCGCGCAGCGTCGCCAGCAGGTCGGCCGAGATCCCCTGCGGCACCGAGCCCACCCGCCACTGCGCCGCCGGATCGAACATGGCGCCGACGTCCGAGCCCATCTTCACCCGCGACATGCTCTCGACGCCGCCGGCGATCAGGAGATCGCTCCACCCCGCGGCGACGCGGGCCGCGGCCTGGTTGACGGTCTCGAGCGCCGAGGCGCAGAAGCGGTTGACGGTGTAGCTCGGCGTCTCGTAGTGGTAGCCGGCCTCGAGCGAGGCGAAGCGGGAGATGCAGGTCCCCTGCTCGCCCGTCTGCGCCACGCAGCCGATGATGATCTCCTCCACCTCCTGGGTGTTGAAGCCGTTGCGCTCCTTGAGCGCCCGCAGCACGGTGACGAGCAGATCGACGGGCCGCACGGTGTACAGGCCGCCGCTGCTCTTGCCGATCCCGCGTGGCGTTCGCACCGCATCGAAGATGAAGGCGTCGGGCATGCGCGTCTCTCCCCTGGAAGCGAGGCACTGGTCGCGGCGCCAGGACCACCCCGGTCCCCGCGTCCCGCGGGGAGACTGTGCCACGACTCGGGGCCCGCGGAAAGGGGGAAGCCCCGGTGGCGCTGCCGGCGGGCCTCCCGATCACCGGCGTGGTGCTGTCGGACCACGTGAAGAGCCAGGGCCTCGCCGGGCGCGGAGCGACCCGGGCGGGTGTCGCGCCAGCGGACGTCGTCGCCGAGGTGCTGGCGAAGCTCGCGCCGCTGGTGACCTGAGCCCGGCGGCCGGCCCCGCGTTCGGGCAGGCGGATTGGAGCATCAAGTGGTCTCGCAGAACGCCTGGTTCATCTGGGGAGGGGAGCCCGAGTCGCGCGGCGCTGCGGCTCATGTCGGCCGACCCGAACGTCGAGCCGTCGTGGCGCCACTTCACGCCACTTCGCGGCGGTTTCGCGCTCTCGTCGATCCGTGCTATGGTCCGCCACGCTACCGTCGCACGGGACGGGGAAGGGAGGCTGTCCGTCATGGCACTGAATCGACTCACCACCGCCGAGATGATCAGCGTCAGCGCACCGTGGGTGAAGCCGGGGAGCGAGGAGCGCGAGCTCCTGCTGGGCTACCCGGAGACCGCGGGCGTCGTCCCGCGCGTGGACGCGGCCCACCAGGGCCTGCTCGCCACCCAGCCGAAGCCGGCGGCTACCGGCCGCCTCACCGAGATCTCCGAGCAGTCGGGCCGCCTCGACCTGCGGCACGACACGACGGCGCGCGGCCTCGACCTCCTGTTTGGCGGTATCGAGGCGCTGGCGCCCGACGTCAGCACGGCGGAGGACTACGTCAAGCTGCACCAGCTCCTGCTGCCCCAGGGCATGAGCGCCACGCAGCGCACCTACCGTGACGAGGCCGGCCAAGGCGCGCTCCTCAAGGAGCGCCTGACGCCCGAGGTCCGCACCACCCTCGGCAACCTGCGCACGCCCTTCGGCACGGTGCTCGAGGTCGTCGACGAGTGGATCGCCGTGGCGATCCAGCTCGGTGGCCTGGAGGACGAGCGCGCGCGCCTCGCCGAGGCCAGGCCGGCGCCGCCGACCCAGGCCGACGTGGCCACGGCGCGGCACCGCTGGGTGCGCGCCGTGAACGC
>JACRCY010000060.1 GCA_016218785.1 Deltaproteobacteria bacterium | reverse complement strand
CCTTGTCCAGCTCGACCTGACCCTCGACGCTGCCGAGCGTGAGCTGGAGGCGCTGCGCGGAGTCGTCCTCCGCGAGCACGATCCCCTCGTAGACCTGGCCCGCCTTCGGCGCGGCGTTCGCGCGCTGGAGCTTCGCGACCGCCTTCTCCAGCGCCTTCTCCATGTGCGGCTCGCCCCCCTTGCCGCCGTTGACCTTGCCGGACGGGCCGCGGTACCCCTGCCGTCCGTCGATCGTGACCAGCCCCCGGGTCACGGCCTCGCGGGCGGCGACCTGCATGCGCGCGTCGATCGTCGTGCGCACCGCGAGCCCCGCCTCGGCAAGCCTCGCCTCGCCGTAGCGCGCGACGAGGACCTCGCGCACGTGGTCGACCGCCTCGGGCGCCACGCCCAGGTAGGGGCCGGCGTCGCGCACGACGCGGATGGGCTCGCGCGCGAGCCGCTCGGCCTCGGCCACCTCGAGGTAGCCGCGTCGCGCCATCTGCTCGAGCACGTAGCGCTGCCGCTCCTTGGCCGCGTCGGGGTGCTTGAGCGGCGAGAGACGCTCGGGGCTCTGCGGCAGGCCCGCGAGGAGCGCGGCCTCGGGCACCGTCAGCTCGCCGACACCCTTGCCGAAGTAGAAGCGCGCCGCCTCCTCGACGCCGTAGCGGCCGTGGCCGTAGTAGATCTGGTTCAGGTAGAGGTAGAGGATCTCCTCCTTCGAGAGGCTCCCCTCCACGCGGCGCGCGAGGATCACCTCCTGCGCCTTGCGCTTGAGGGTGCGCTCCGGCGACAGGAAGAAGGTCTTCACCACCTGCTGCGTGATGGTCGACCCGCCCTGGCGGTACCCGCCGTGGCGCAGGTTGACCAGGAAGGAGCGGAGCATCCCCCAGTAGTCGAGCCCCTGGTGCTTGAAGAAGTCCGCGTCCTCGGCCGCGACCACGGCGTTCACCAGCACCTTGGGGAGCTTCGCGTAGGGCACCACGGTGCGGCGCTCGACGAAGATCTCGCCGATCACGTGCCCGTCGTCCGAGTAGACGCGCGTGACCTGTCTCGGGTGGTAGTCGGCGAGGTTCTTGAGCGGCAGCGCACCCTCGCGGCCGTACCACAGGAACAGGCCCCCGACCGCGGCCGCCCCCGCGATCCCGAGGATCAACCCCAGCAAGAACAACCACTTGATGAGTCGCCAGGCGAGGCTCCGGCGTCGCGGCTTCTCCGCCGCCTCTCCGCGCGTCGGGCTCGGCGCCGGCTTCTGGCGTCCCATGCTCGGTCCCTGGGGTCCCTTGGCGCCCGCTCCGGCGCCCGCCTCTATAACCCCTCAGTGCCAGGGAATCTTACCCGCTTCTCCGGGGGGTGAGAAATTCGGCCGTTCTGAGCTCTGCCGACTGCTGCCAGCGGCGATCACCGGAGGCTGCTGTTCGCCGCTCCTGGCTGGTGGGCTATACTCGCTGGCGCTCGAGGTGCTCGATGAGGGTCGTGGTCATCGCTGCCGTGCTCCTGGCGCTGGGGACGCCGGGGTGCGGTCGCAGCACCGAAGACTCCGTCACGGACTACTGCCGCGGCCGCCTCGCGTGCGGGATCGATCCAGATGAGTCGGCGGCCGGGCTCACCGCGTGCAAGGAGCGGTACCTGAGCCCCGAGGGCAGCGCCCACGACCAGTGCGTCACCACCGAGACGGCCGCGTGCCTCGGGGACTGCTACCACGCCCACGGCTGCGGGATCTTCGACATGAACGATCCGTGCGCCTGCGACCTCAAGGACCACGACTGCCCGGAGTAGGAGCGCCGCGGCGCGCGCCGGCCACCGGCGGGCGAGCGCGATTGACGGTGGCCCGAGGGCTCACTACCTTCTCTCCATGCGCGAAGCCCGGACCGGCGCGGCAGACGACGCTGAGTCGCGCACCCTCGCCGCGGTCGCCCGCCGGACGCGGCGCTACGGGGGCGTCGGCGGCGTGGCCGGCTTGGCCGGCGGGATGGGCTTGGCCGGCGGGACCGGCCGGGGCGGCGGCACTGGCTCGGGCTCCGGGATCGTCCTGCGTGGCAGGTCCCCAATGGCCTCGATCCCCGGCGCGGGTCGTGCACCGGTCCCCTTGACCCGGCGCACGCGCTTGGTGGGCGGGGGCGGCGTGTCGTCACCGGTGTCGGCGCCGGGATCGTCGCCGGGCACCTTGAGGCGGCGCGTCCGGCGCGGCAGGAGCGTGGCCTTGGCCCCCTCGGCCCCCTCCAGGGGCTTCACGTCGGGCTCGTCGTCGTCCACCAGGCCGGGCACGCGCCTGGCACCGACCGTGGACTTCGCCGCGGCGATCTGTCCGTAGCACTCCTTCTCGCCCGGGAACTCGTCGCGGCTGAACTTCAGCTCCGCCACCTGGTAGACCTCGTGCTCCTCGTCGGTGATGCGGCCGCGCTCGTGCATCTTGGCGAGGATGCGGCGCACGTACTTGTCCCAGTCCGGCGTCAACGCGCCCTTGCAGTACTGGACGTAGCGGCGCTTGGGGCTGGGCAGGATGCTGGCGAAGAAGGCGGCCTCGAGGGCGGTGAGCGTGGCGGCGGGCTTGCCGAAGTAGCGGCGGGCGGCCGGCCCGATGCCGTAGAGGAAGGGCCCGAACTCGATGACGTTCAGGTAGACCTCCATGATGCGCTCCTTGGTGAGCCGCGACTCGACGTACCACGTGAGGAACAGCTCCTGGAGCTTGCGGGCGAGGGTCTTCTCCTTCCCGAGGAGGGCGTTCTTCACCATCTGCATGGTGATGGTGGAGGCGCCGAGGCTGAAGGCGCCCTGCTTGAGGTTGCGGACGAGCGCCGGGCGGAAGCCCGCCGGGATGAAGCCGCGGTGGTGGAAGAAGCCGCCGTCCTCGGTGGTGGTGAGCGCCGCGTAGACGGCCGGCGAGATGTCGGCGTAGGGGACGAAGCTCGGGTTGTCGGGGCCGACGAAGAACGAGATCTCGCGGCCGCCGACCTCGACGCGGTGGGTGAAGCCGCCGGCGATCTTCGAGGCCTGCGGCGGCGCCTCGAGCACCTGGCAGCCGCGGATGCCGACCTCGCCCTGCAGCTCGGTGCGGTCGAGGTCGGCCATGTCGATCTTCGTCCGCAGGTCGAGCTTGAAGGTGCCCGCGAGCCGGAACCCCTTGAGGGCCGGGGTCAGCTCCTCGGGCAGGGCGCCCAGGGCCACGTCGCACGGGACCGGCGGCACCTGGAGCCGGGCCTCGTAGCGCGCGGTCTTGGCGCCGATCTGGTAGGCCTCCCCGGAGGCGAAGAGGCGCACGTTGCGGAACGTGACCGCCGCCTCGTCGAGCTTGAGGTGCCGCTCGCCGGGCATGAAGGCCCCGCGCACCTGCGCGAGGGCGTCGAGCCGCTTCACCGGCGCCGGCCCGAGGCGCGGGTGGAAGAGCGACAGGCCCGAGACCCGCAGGCCGCCGTCGAAGCGCAGCGCCCCGTCGGCGTACGTGACCTTGAGCGAGGCGTCGATCGAGGTCCCCGCGGGCTCGATGATCGGGGTGTCCTTGAGGATCGGCCTCAGCTTGTCGAGGGTGAAGCGCGCCGCCGTGATGTCGAGGGCGCCGCGCCGCTCGGCGGGCACCACCTCGCCGGTGGCCGTCCACAGCTCCTCAGCCACGCCGCCGTAGCCGCCGCGCAGGTCCACCGCGACGCGCCCGGGAGTGCCGGTCGGTCTGGCGGTGCCCCGGATGCCGGTCAGCGCCAGGCTGTGCAGGGGCGCGACGCTGCCGCCGACGACCTCCACCGTGGGGAACGTGCGCTCGGGCCCGAGGGCGCTTCGTGGCACCGTGGCGGTCAGCCGCTCCGCCGCGACCGCGGGGCCGGCGGCCTCTGCCCGCACGGTGCCCAGCGTCACGCGGGCGGGGCCGGTCGGCGGCAGGACCGCGTCGAGCGTGCCGGCGCGCAGCGCGACGCCGCGGATCTCGTCGGCGGCGTCGAGCGCCCCCTGCCGCAGCGTGACGCTGGCGCGCGCGGCGCCGGCGGGCCCACCCGGGCCACCGCGGCCACGCAGGTGATCGACGACGTCGCGGAAGTTGTCGCGCCCGTCCGCGTAGCGCCGCAGCGTCACGCGGGCGCGCTCCACCACGATCTCCCGGACCCGCACCCGGCCCGCGAGCGCCGGGAGCAGCTCGAAGCTCACCTCGACGCGGGGCGCCCGCACCAGGGGCGCGTCCGGGGGATCCGCGGGGCCCGACACCACCACGTCGGCGAGGACCACGCGGCCGAAGCCCACGCTGATGTCGGCGGCCGCGACGGGCCGTCCCAGCTTCTCCTGCGCGGCGGGCAGCACGCGGCCCCGGGCGTACGATCCCCCCACGAATGCCAGCACGACCGCCACGAGGCCCACGGCCGCGAGCGCGGCCAGGACCAGCACGAGGCGTCGGCGGGGCAGCGGCATCCGGGGCATTATAGCAACGGCCCCCCGAGTGCCACTGTTCCACAGGCCGGAGGCTGTAGGCTCCAGGCTTCAGCCGGCCGGCTCCAGCCTTCCGCCTCCAGCCTGCTTCACCCCTTGCAGGTGACCGCCACGATCAGGGTCCCGTCCTGATACGGCAGCCCGATCTGCAGGAACGTGCCGCCGCTCCGCAGGCGGAGCTGGCTCTGGTCGATCACCTTGGGGACGATGCTCAGGCGCAGGCGCAGGTACCTGCCGTCGAGGCCGAGGTACGTGAGCCGGAGCTTGTGCCCGGTGACCAGGATCATGTCCTTGACCTCGTCCCGGGTCATCTGCAGATCCGTGCGGGAGAGCCTGCGGAACGACTTCCAGGCGGTGAACGGGGCCTTCGAGAGCTGCGGCTCCAGGAACCGGAGGTCGGGCGGGATCCCGCCCGGCTGCTTGCGCGCGAGCACCTGGCGGACGGCGCAGGAGGCGCGGTGCTGGGCGAGGGCGGGGACGCTGGCCGCCACCACGCAGCAGCCGAGCGGGAGCGCGAGCATCCAGCGACGGAGTACTCCCTGCATCATCGAATTCTCCCGGGAGACGTGCGGCCGCCAGGGTGGCGGGGCGGTCCTCAGTGGGACTCGGCGTCGTCCTGCTCCTCGGTCTCGTTGGTCCAGATGACGGTGGTGTGTCCACCCCCCTTGTCGTCGGGGATGAGGAAGACGGCGCCGGCCGAGCCCGAGTACTCCAGCGACTCGATGGTGCAGTCATTGGCGCCGCCGCTGCCATTATGCACGCCCAGGGCGACGAGCGCGAGCAGCGCGACGCCCGCAGCGGCGGCGACGGGCCATACCGCCCACGGCCGCAGCCAGTCCCGCAACCGGAAGGCGACCCGCTCGCGCAGGCCGAGCGGACGCGCCTGGCGGGCGCCGCGCTCCACCCGCTCGAAGAAGCCGTCGAAGCTCTGGCGCTCGACGGCGAGCCGCGTCCGCTCGCGCAGCGCGTGGCCCAGGGCGTCCATGGCCCTGAGCCGGGTGGCGGCTGCGGGCGCGGCGCGAAGGCGCTCCTCGACCACGCGGGCCTGGCTCACGCTCAGCTCGCCGTCGTGGAAGCGCATCAGGAGATCGTCATCGCGTGCCATGGTCAGGCCTCTTTCGGCGTCGTGTCCTCCAGGTACCCGCCCAGCAGCTTCTGCATGCGCTTCCGGGCGTGGAACAGGCGCGACATGATCGTACCGACCGAGCAGCCCATCACCTTGGCCATCTCCTGGTACGATAATCCCTCAACTTCACGAAGTTGCAATACTGCACGATGAACCGGGGAGAGCTGCCGGAGCGCGCGCTCGAGCTCGGCCCCCAGCTCCCGGTCTCCGAGCGCACGGACCGGATCCCCGATCGCCGAAGGCTGCAGCTCGGACGTGTCGGTGTGCTGCAGGGTGTCGTCGTAGTCGACCGTCGCCTCGTGCGACTTCCGTCGCAGGTGGTCGACGCAGAGGTTCACGACGATCCGGTACAACCAGGTGTAGAAGCTCGACGAGCCCTGGAAGCTGTCGAGGTAGCGGTGCACCCGGATGAACGTCTCCTGGCTGATGTCGAGCGCGTCGTCGGCGTTGTACACCATGCCGTAGGCGATCCCGTAGACCCGCTTCTGGTATCTCTCGACCAGCATCTGGAACGCGACCCTGTCTCCGCGGCAAGCCCGCTCGACGAGATCGCGGTCCTCCGCCGCTGTGTTCTCCTCGGCAGGTGCCATTGGGATGGACGCGGCTCGCGGGCGGCTATTCACCGAAAGCGGAGCTTATAGCGGCCACTTGCACCACGCAACGGGGGTCAAGTTCCCGCCCGCGGCCGGCCGGTGCCGCGCGCAGGGCAAAAAGAAGGCCGGCCTTTCGTTGGGGGGACGAAAGACCGGCCGGGAAAAAGGACGGAAGCTCCTCCCGCCGCTTGGGGGGGAAGACAGCCGGAGAAGGCATGCCGTCCAGCTGCTGTCTACAGTCATGATAAACAACTCCAGTTCCAGCGCAAGAGGAAAATTTCAACTATTTCACAACTTATTGAAAGGCCAGATGTTTTTGCACATGATCGGACACGTTGTCCTATCCGTTGATCGAGTTACAGTGGTGCTTGACTCGGGGTGGCCCGGTGTTAGGCGTCCCGGGGGGCATCGGAAGTACGGGAAAAAGTGGGAGATTTCGACTCCATCCGGGTGTTCCTCGCCGCCGTGCGACGACGCCTCGTATGGCTCGAGGTCGCGGGGAGCGTCGGCTACCTGCTCGCGGCCCTCGGCGGTGCGTGGCTGCTGCTCGCGCTCGTCGCGGCCCAGGCGCCGTCGGGGCTGTGGCCCGTCGCCGCCCTCGTCGCCGCGCTCGGGGCGCTCGCGGCCGTGGTGACTCTGCGGGTGGTGCCGCTCGCGCGCGCCCTCGGCGACGAGCGCATGGCGCGCGAGGTGGGCGCACACGCGCCGGCGATCCACAGCGACCTGCTCTCGGCGGTGCAGCTGGCGCGCGACCTCGAGCGCGGCGAGGCCCGCTTCTCGGCGGCGCTGGCGCACTCCCTGGCGCACGCGGTCGCCGCGGACGTCGGCGGGCTGCGGCCCGCCACGATCGTCACCCCGCGGCGACTCCGCGTCCCGGGCCTCCTGGTCCTCGCGGTGGCGGCGGGCTACCTCCTCTGCCTCGTCGGCGGGCCCGGGATGCTCCGGCGCGGGCTGGTCCACCTCTTCGTGCCGCCGTCGCCGGGCGGCGCCGACGCCGCCGAGGTGCCGATCATCGCGGACCTCACGGTGACCTACACCTACCCGGCCTACATGCGGCGGCCGCCTCGCACCGTCACCGCCACCTCGGGCGATCTCCTGGCCCCCCGCGGCACCACCGCGCGCCTCACGGCGCGCCCCATTGCCGAGGCCGAGCGTGCCGACCTCATCGTCGGTGAGTCGACCCGCAAGGTCGAGATCCAGGGCGGGCTGATCGTCGCCAGCCTCACCGTGGAGCAGGCCTCGTCGTACCGCTTCCAGTTCAAGCCGAAGGGACGGCGCTCGCTGCGCGAGGCCACCGCGCACCGCATCGACGTCGAGCCCGACCGCCCGCCGCGAGTGGAGATCTACGCCCCGGCGGACGACCTCGAGATCGCGGGGCAGCGCAAGGTCGAGGTCGGCTACCAGGTGGACGACGACTTCGGCGTCGAGGAGGTCGCGCTCCTGTGGCGCGTCGGCAGCGGCCGCGAGGTGCGGGAGGTGGTGCGCAAGGTGGCACCGCCGCAGCGCAACGTCACCGGCCGCAAGGAGTGGGACCTCGCTTCCCTGGGCCTCAAGGCGGGGGAGCGGGTCGCCTACCGGTTCGAGGCGCGCGACAACGACAACGTGGCGGGTCCCAACTTCGGCTCGTCGCGCACGCTCTACCTGAAGATCTACTCGCCGCGCGAGAAGCACGAGTCGCTGGTCAAGCGGCAGGACGAGGTGTTCGAGGGGCTGCTCGGCGTGCTCGCCGATCGGCTCGAGCGGCCGCCACAGGCCACCGACGACGCCGCGACCGCACCGGCGCTGCAGGCGGTCGGCGAGATCCACCGGCGCGAGGAGGGCTTCGCGCAGGCGGCCGCCCGCCTGGTCCCCGACCTCAAGGCCGACCCGCTCGCGCCCAAGGATCTCGTGGCCGCGTTGCAGGGGATCGGGGAGCGCCTCGGCGCGCTCCTGCAGAAGGAGGCCGAGGTGCTCACCGACCTCGGCCAGCGTCAGCGCCGCGGGAACCTCAAGGCCGCGGCGCTCGGGCGCCTGCGCGACGAGAACGGGCGCCACGTGACCGAGCTGGAGCGCGACGTGATCCTGCTCGACGACCTGCTGGGGCGCCAGCGGCTCGAGAGCCTGCTGCAGCTCGCCGACGAGATGGCCCACTCGCGGGACCGGCTCCGCAGCCTGATGGAGCAGTACCGCCGCACCCGCTCGGAGGCGCTGCGCCGCGAGATCGAGCGGGCGCTGCAGCAGCTCGAGGCGCGGGTGCAGGAGCTGCAGGCGAAGATGAGCGAGCTCGGCCGGGAGCTGCCCGACGAGTTCCTCAACCGCGAGGCGGTCAAGGATCTCAACCTGGGCAAGAGCCTGGCCGAGCTGCGCGAGCTCCTCGAGAAGGGGGATCTCGCCAAGGCGCAGGCCGAGCTCGATCGGCTGTCGCGCAAGCTGGACGACCTGACCCAGGCGCTCGACGGCAACCTGCGCAGCTTCCGCCAGGAGCGCTTCGCCGCCGCGGAGAAGGCCCTCGGCCAGATGCTCGACCGGGTGGCCGACCTCCACGCCCAGGAGCAGGAGATCGCCCGCGAGACCGAGCGCCTGGTGCGCGAGGTGCGGCAGCGGTCGCGCGACGTGACCCGCGACCGGATCGACGGCGTGGCGCGGGCGCTCGTCGGCCGGAGCGACCGCCTGCGCCAGAAGCTCGGCGAGATCCGGCGCGAGGCCTTGAACCCCTACCACCAGGAGGAGCTCGACCGCACCCGGGCCCGGGTCGAGGACCTGCGCAAGGCCCTCGACCAGGGGGACCTCGAGGAGGCGCAGGAGATGGGGCGCGCCGGCCAGAACGCGCTGCGCACCCTCACCGAGGACCTGCGCGACGAGGTGGCGCGGGCGCCGTGGCGCAAGCCCAAGCGCGCCGTGGAGGTGCGCCAGGGCCTCGACCGCGCCGAGGAGGCGCTGCCGCAGCTCGACGAGATCGTCAAAGAGCTGGAGCGCGCCCTGCCGCGCCCGGAGCAGCTGCTCGACGGCGAGCAGCGGCGCCGCCTCGCGGAGCTGGCGGCGCGGCAGCGCGAGGTGCGGCGGCGCACCGGGAAGCTGGCGGAGGAGGCGCGTGGCGTGCGCGAGAAGGGGGCGGCCCCTTCGCCCGCGGGTCCCCCTCTGGGCCTCGGCGAGGACGCCCAGAAGACACTCAGGGCAGCAGGTTCGGCGATGCGGCGGGCCGAGACCCGGCTGCGCAACAACGAGCCTCGCGAGGCCCACGGACAGTGCGGCGAGGCAGTGACGGAGCTGGAGAAGCTGCGGAACGACCTCAAGCGCGCCCGCCATCCCCGCTTCTCCAACTTCGCGGGCCAGGCGCTCGACCGCTCGGCGGTGCGCATCCCGGGGGCCGACGAGCACCGCTCGCCGCGCGAGTTCCGGCAGGACCTGCTCGACGCCATGAAGGCGGCGCCGCCGGCGGCCTACCGCGATCAAGTGCGGCGCTACTACGAGGAGCTGGTGCGATGAGCTGGCCCCGTACCGGCTGCGGAGCAACGCTCGCGGTGGCAGGCCTGACCGTGGCGCTGACCGTGGGTGGGGAGTTGCCCCAGGCCGCCGCCAAGCCGGCCCCCGCCCTGGTCCGCGCCGAGCGTCTCATCGCCGAGTGGCGCTACGAGGAGGCCGAGGCCGAGGTCGCCGCGGCCGTGAAGGCCACGCCGCGGGATCCCCATGCCATCTTCCTCGACGGCCACGTGCGCTTCCTGCGGGGCGACTACGAAGGGGCCGTGGCCCGCATCCGCGAGGCCGTGAGCCTCAGCCGCGGCACCGACGAGTGGAAGGGGCTGCGCGACCTGGTGCAGGCCACCGAGCGCGCCACGAAGGGGTTCGTGCGGACCGAGACCGACCACTTCGTGTTCCGCCATGCTCCCGGCAAGGACGCGGTGCTGGTCCCGTACGCCGCCGACGCGCTCGAGAAGGCCTGGGCGAGGGTCGGCGAGGACCTGGGCTACCGGCCGCCCGTGGGCACCAAGATCCGCGTGGAGCTCTACGCCGAGGCCGCGAGCCTCGCGCAGGTCTCGACGCTGACGGAGCGCGAGATCCGGGCGTCGGGGACCATCGCGCTGTGCAAGTTCAACCGCCTCATGGTGGTGAGCCCGCGCGCCCTCGAGCGGGGCTACCCGTGGCTCGACACGCTGGTCCACGAGTACACGCACCTCGTCGTGTCACGGGCCTCGCGCAACAGCGTGCCGATCTGGCTGCACGAGGGGATCGCCAAGTTCGAGGAGCGGCGCTGGCGGGCGGGCCCGGGGGGCGGCTTGTCGGCGCCGATGGAGCACCTGCTGGCGCAGGCGCTCAAGCGCAACGCGCTCATCCCCTTCGAGCGGATGCATCCCTCGATGGCCAAGCTGCCCTCCCAGGAGGACGCGGCCCTGGCCTTCGCCGAGGTCTACACGATGGTCGAGTACCTGCACGCGCAGAAGGGGTACGCCGGGCTCCGGCGCCTCGTCGAGGCGATGCGCGACGGCGGTGGCGAGGAGCGGGCGATCCACTCGGCCACCGGCATGAGCCTCGAGGAGCTGCAGCGCGGCTGGCGGCGCCACCTGCGCGACCTGGGCCTCAAGACCCGGCCCGGCTTCGTCCACGTGAACCTGACCTACCGCAAGCCCGGCGGCAAGAAGCGGGGCGCCGACGCCGAGATCGCGGCGATCCCCGAGGAGCGGGCCCGCCGCCACGCGCGTCTCGGGGGGCTGCTGCGGGCGCGGCGCCGCCTGCTCGCGGCGGCCACCGAGTACCAGCGGGCGCTCGCGCTGGTGGGCCGCGAGGACCCGGTGCTGGCGAATCGCCTGGCGCGGACCTACCTGGAGATGGGCGACCCCGCGCGCGCCCTCGCCGCGGCCGAGCCGGCCATCGCGCTCTACCCCGATCTCCCCGGGCCCCACGTGACGGCGGCCGAGGCGGCGCTCAAGCGCGGCGACCTGCCGCGCGCGGCCGGCCGCTTCCAGGCCGCCCTGGGCCTCTCGCCGTTCGACCCGGCCGTCCACTGCGGGCTGCGCGAGGTCTACCAGCGGCAGGGGCAGGCCACCCTCGCCGAGCGCGAGCAGCGCTTCTGCGCGCAGCTGGGCGGCGAGGAGGAGTGACGGCGAGTCGGCGGGTGGCTGCAGCGTGCGGCGGGCAGCTCCGCGCGGGGAGCGCGCGGTGGGGAGTCTGGCCGGCCTCCGCCGGCCACCCCCCGGCTCGCCACGGCTTTGCCGGGGCGAGGGGGGACGGGAACGTCCCCCCTGAACGACGAGTAGCTCAGCGCGCCGCCGGTCGCCGCGGCAGGCTGAAGACGAAGGCGACCCCGCCGCCCGGCGGATCCTCGACCCAGATGCGGCCACCGTGCGCCTCGACGGCGAGCCGACAGAAGGCCAGGCCGAGACCGACTCCCTTGGCCGACGACTGCTGATCCAGCCGCACGTACGGCTCGAAGATCTGCTCGCGGTTCGCGGGGTGGATGGCCGGGCCCCGGTTGATGACGGTGACGATCACGTCGTCGGGCCGGCCGGCGAGGTCGATGTCGATCGGCTGATCCCGGGGGCTGAAGCGCAGCGCGTTGCGGCACAGGTTCTCGAGGACCCGCCCCAGCAGCGGCGGATCCGCCCACACGGTCAGGCCCGGCTCGGCGTGGTAGCGGAGCTCGATGCCGCGGGCTCCGGAGATCCACCGGAGCTCGCGCAGCAGCCCGTCCAGCAGCGGCCCCACGTCGAGCTCGGCGCGCTCGAGCGCGAGGTGCCCGCGGTCGAAGCGATCGACGTCGAGCAGATCCTGCACCATGGCGGCCATGCGCTTGAGCTCGTAGTTGGAGTCGCCGAGGGCGTCGCACTCCTCGCGATGACCCGCGGATCCGTCGAGCTGCCCGCGCACGAAGTCGAGGTTGGCGAGCACGCTGGTCAGCGGGCCCCGCAGATCGTGCACGAGGAACCGCACCCAGTCGGCGCGGAGGCGGAGCGCCTGGGGCTTCGGGCCCGCGTTGCTGCGGCCCGCCGCGTGTGGCAGAATCGCCATCCCATGAGCTCCGAGGAGAACGGAGCGCCGCTCGCCGGCGCAGGGGCGGTGGACCTGGCGCCGGCCGCGGGGCCGCCCCGCGAGCCGGACGACGGCGAGCTCCAGGCGGTGCGCGAGATCGCGCGCGCGCGTCAGGAGATCCTCGGCGAGATCGAGAAGCGGATCGTCGGCCAGCGGGCGGTCGTCGACCACCTGCTGTGCGCGCTCTTCGCCCGCGGCCACTGCCTCTTCGTGGGCGTGCCCGGGCTGGCGAAGACGCTGCTCATCCAGACCCTGGCGGAGGTCTTGAACCTCACCTTCAACCGTGTCCAGTTCACCCCCGACCTGATGCCGTCGGACATCACCGGCACCGACGTCCTCGAGGAGGACGTCTCGACCGGTCGCCGCGTGACGCGGTTCATCCGCGGCCCGGTCTTCGCCAACCTCGTGCTGGCGGACGAGATCAACCGCACGCCGCCCAAGACCCAGGCGGCCCTGCTGCAGGCGATGCAGGAGTACCGGGTCAGCGCCGGCGGCGTCACCTACGACCTGCCGTTGCCGTTCCTCGTGTTCGCGACGCAGAACCCCATCGAGCAGGAAGGGACCTACCCGCTCCCCGAGGCACAGCTCGACCGTTTCATGTTCGAGGTGGACGTCACGTACCCCGACCTGGACGACGAGGTCGCCATCGTCAAGCAGTTCACCTCCCCGGGTCGCGCGCGCTTGGGCAAGGTGCTGTCGCCGCAGCGCATCCTCGAGCTGCAGGAGCTGGTGCTGCGGGTGCCGGCGGCCGACCACGTGGTGCGCTACGCCGTCGACCTGGTGCGCGCGTCGCGGCCGGGCGCGGCCACGGCGCCCGACTTCGTCACCGAGTACCTGGCCTGGGGCGCGGGCCCGCGCGCCTCGCAGTACCTGATCCTGGCCGCCAAGGCCCGCGCCATCCTCGAGGGGCGCTACGCCGCCGCCGTCGAGGACGTCCAGGCGCTGGCGCGGCCCACCCTCAAGCACCGGCTGGTCACGAACTTCCACGCCGAGGCCGCCGGGGTGAAGAGCCTGGCCGTGGTCGACCGCCTGCTGGACGTCGTCAACTCGTAAGGGACGACGTGCCGGCCGGGCCGCCCATGCGTTCCCCCGTCGGTCCTCCACCGCCCGGTGATCCCCACCCGCTCCTCGACCCGGTCGCGCTGCAGCGGCTCGCCACCATGACGCTGCGCGCGCGCTACGTCGTGGAGGGGACCCTCTGGGGGCTCCACCGCTCGCCGCACCACGGCCAGTCGGTGGAGTTCGCGGAGCACAAGAACTACGCGCCGGGCGACGACCTCCGCCACATCGACTGGAAGGCCTACGGCAAGTTCGACAAGTACTACGTGAAGAAGTACGAGGAGGAGACGGAGCTGTGGGGCTACCTGCTGCTCGACTGCTCCGGGTCGATGGGCTACGCGCGGCCGGGCGCGGTCACCAAGCTGACCTACGCCGCGTGCCTTGCCGCGGCCATCGCCTACCTGCTGCTGCGCCAGCAGGACCGGGTCGGCGTCATGCGCTTCGCCGCCGCCGAGCGGCTCTACCTGCCGCCCCGCTCCCGCGCCGGCCACCTGGCCGACGTGATGCAGGCCCTCGACGAGGCGCGAGCCCGCGGCGCCACCGACGTCGCCGGGGTGCTGACCCAGGTCTCCGAGGTGGCGCGCCGGCGCTCGCTGGTGGTGCTCCTCTCGGACCTGTTCGACCAGTCGCCCCAGGTGCCCGGCCTGCTCCGCAAGCTGCGCGCCCGCGGTCACGAGGTCGTGGTCTTCCACGTCCTCGACCCCGACGAGACCGAGTTCCCGTTCGAGGACCTGACCCTGTTCGAGTCGCTGGAAGGGCCGGACCGGATCCTCTGCGATCCGCGCGGCGTCCGCGAGGCCTACCTCGAGGAGCTCGGGCGCTTCCTCGAGGCGACGCGGGACGCCTGCGTCGGGGCCGACATCGAGTACCACCGCGTGTCCACCGTCACGGCCCTCGACGACGCGCTGATCGAGTTCATGCGCGCCCACGAGCACCGCGTGCGCTCCGCGCGGAGATAGGCCCGGGCCGTGCACTTCCTCGCGCCGCTCTACCTCGTCGGGCTGCTGGCCGCCACGATCCCGGTGGCCATCCACCTCATCGGCCGCTCGCGGGCGCGGGTGCTGCCCTTCGCCGCCATCGACTTCGTGATCCGCTCCGACCGGCGCGTGGCGCGGCGCCTCGAGCTGCGTCGGCTCCTGCTCCTGTGCGTGCGCGCCGTGGCCGCGGCGGCCGTGGCCATGGTGCTCGCCAAGCCCTACGTCGAGGCGCAGACCGACCTGCCCGCCTCCATCGGCCACCCGCAGAGCGTGGTGCTGGTCCTCGACAACTCCGCCTCCATGGGGTACCGCCTGAAGGGGGAGCGGCTGTTCGACGTCGCGCGGCGACGCGCCCGCCAGGTGCTCGACCTCCTGGGCCGCGAGTCGCAGGCGGCCATCGTGCTCGCCGCCGAGGGGGAGGAGCCCAGCGGCCCCGGGAGCGCCCGTCCACCGCGGAGCGGCGCCCCGGTCGGCGAGCTGACCGGGGACCGGCTCCGCCTGCGCCGGGCGCTGGACGAGGCCCCGCTGTCGGCGCGCGGCACCGACGTCCCGGCGGCGCTCCGCCGGGCCGCGCAGATCCTGACCCACGCGCCGCACCCCGAGCGCCGGGTCATCCTGCTCAGCGACCTCACCGCCGCGAGCCTCGTGGGCGCCGAGCCGCCGTGGCCCGCCGGCGGGCCGGAGCTCACGGTCGTGGACGCCTCGGGCGGCGCCGCACTCCCCAACCGCGCCGTGACCCGCATCGAGGTGGAGCCGGCGGCCGAGCTGGGGGGCCGCGGCGTGCGCGTCGCCGCCGAGGTCGCCAACTGGGCCGAGCGGCCGGCGGCCAGGGTGCCGGTGGCGCTCAGGGTGGGGCCGCGGACCGTGGCGCGGGGCTTCGTCGACCTGCCCGCCAACGGCACGGCGGCCAAGGTCTTCCACCACGCCTTCCCGAAGGGGGAGCTGTTCGACGTCACGGTGGAGCTCGACGAGGACGCGCTCCCGATCGACGATCGCCGCTACGCCCGGGTCGAGGTGCGGCGCGAGGTGCGCGTGCTGCTGGTCGACGGCGATCCGCGCACCGTGCGGCACGAGGACGAGCTCTTCTACCTCGAGACGGCCCTGCGGCCCGGCGACCGCGCCGACTCGCAGCTCGCCGTGTCGGTCGCGACCGCCGACGAGGTGGGACAGCGGCGCCTCGGCGACTTCGACGTCGTCTTCCTCTGCAACGTCAAGGCGCTGCCGCGCGAGCGCGTGGCCGACCTGGAGGCCTTCGTGCGGCGCGGTGGCGGGCTGTTCATCTCCGTCGGCGACAACGTCGAGGCCGAGGCCTACGCCGCGACCATGGCGCCGCTCCTGCCGCAGGCGCTCAGGGACGTGCGCGTCGCCGCCATCGCCGCCAGCGCGCGTCCCGAGGGCGAGGTCGATGCGCCCGCGGGTGGCGAGCGCCTCCGCGGCGTCGACACGCGCCACCCGATGCTGGCGATCTTCGCGGGGCAGGCGGAGGGGCTGCGGGCCGCGCGCTTCCGCCGCTACTTCCTGCTGCAGCCCGAACCGCAGGCCCGGGCCCTGGAGGGCGAGCGGGAGCGGCCCCGCAACGGCGGCGGCCGTACCACGATCCTGCGCTACGAGACCGGCGCCCCCGCCCTGGTCGAGACGACCCTCGGGCAGGGGCGCGTGCTCCTCTTCACCTCGACCGTGGACCGCGACTGGAACGATCTGCCGATCAGACCCGGATACCTGCCGCTCATGCAGCAGGCGGCGCGGCACCTGGCGCGCTCGCCGCTGCGCGAGCCCGAGCCCGGCGGCACCGTGGGCCGGCCGTACGCCATCCCGCTCGGCCGCGGTGACTCGCGCCTGGAGGTCCGGCTGCCGTCCGGACAGAGCCACCTGTACGAGCCGGGCGAGATCGCGGGGCGCGAGAACCTCGTCTACCTGGACACCGAGGAGCCCGGCTTCTACCGGGTGCTGGTGGCCGGGAGCGCCGCGGGCCAGCTGCGCGAGCGTCCCGGCGCCGAGTTCGTCATCAACGTCGATCCCCACGAGAGCGACCTCCGGCACGTCACGCCGACCAAGGCCCAGCGCGGCCTCCTCGCCGCGGCCCCCGCCCGGGCCCGGCCCGGGCTGCGCCGGGTGGAGCTGTGGCACGGCGTGGCGCTCGCGCTCCTCCTGCTGCTGTTCGGCGAAGCGCTGCTGGTGCGGCGGGGGTGAGCGCGGCGGTCCCGTCGCCCAACGCGTCGCCCGGCCCGCCGGTTGACATGGCCAAGTTATTTGGCTATATGTAGAGGGTGGCGTCGAATCCGCGAATGCCGTCCGTGAGCGAGCAGACCATGGTCCGCGTGAACATCGGCGAGTTGCGCGACCATGCGAGTCGCTTCGTCCGGCGCGCCGCCGGCGGCGAGATCATCATCGTCATGAATCGCCGTCGCGCGGTGGCCGTCCTGGGACCGGCGCCGGGCGCCCCGGCGGGCAGGCGGCTCCTGGGGTGCCTGCGCGGGACCGCACGGGTGGTGGGCGACCTCGTCGCCCCGACCGCCCCGCCAGGGCAGTGGTTCCGCACGTGAGGTACCTCCTGGACACGCACGTCTGGGTCTGGAGCGTCCTGGGCGACCGCCGCCTGGGCCCGAGGGCGCGTCGGACCTTGGCCGCCCTGCCCCCGACCGAGCGAGTCGGGCTCGCGAGCATCTCGCTCAAGGAGGCCGCCTGGCACCTGGCTCACGGGCGAATCGCCGTCAGCGGCATGCCGTGGCCCAGTTGGCTGCGCCAGGCATCCCACGCTCCCACGCTCGAGGTGCTGCCGCTCACCGTCGAGGTGGCCATCGCCTCCGAGGAGCTCTCCGCCAGGTTTCCGGCAGACCCCGCGGACCGCCTCATCGCCGCCACCGCGAAGGTCAACCGCCTGACGCTCGTCACCGCCGACCGCGCGATCCGTGATGCCGACGAGGTGCCCACGCTCTGGTGAGCGCGGCCCCGCGCGGGACCGCCTCGCGCACGTGCCGCTGCCCGGGGAAGGTGCGCGCGGCCCGGCCGTGCGTCGCATGTTCGAACGCATCGCGCCGCGCTACGACCTGCTCAACCGCGTGCTCGCCCTGCGCACCGACGTGTGCTGGCGCCGGCGGCTCGTCGCCGTGCTCGACCTCCCGGCCGAGGCGCGCGTGCTCGACCTGTGCGCCGGCACGCTCGATGTCGCCGCCGAGATCCGGCGCCAGCGGCCCGCGGCGTGCGTAGTGGGCGCCGACTTCGCCCGCGGCATGCTCCAGCGCGGCCGCGCCAAGACCGGCCTGCCCGTGGCCCAGGCCGACGCGCTCGCGCTGCCCTTCGCCGCCGATGCCTTCGACGCCGTCACGGTGGCCTTCGGCCTGCGCAACCTCGAGTCGCCGGCGCGCGGCCTGGCGGAGATCGCGCGCGTGCTCCGTCCCGGTGGCCGCGTCGGCGTGCTCGAGCTCTTCCGGCCAGCGGGGGCGTTCGCGCGCGTCGTCCACGCGCTCTACAACCGCGGCTTCGTGCCGCTCGTGGGCCGGACCGTGTCACGGGATCCGGCTGCCTACCGGTACCTGGTGGACTCGATCGACGCCTTCTCGTCCGTCGCCGAGTTCACGGCGCTGCTGGCGCAGAGCGGCTTCGTCTCGGTCGAGCGCCGGTCCGTCTGGCCGGGCATCTCCTCCGTAGTGGTGGCGCGCCTTCCCTGACCGCCGGGGGGCCCTTCCTCGGCCGAGGCCCGGGCGGGGGCTTGACCGGACACCGGCATGGTACAGTAGCTGCGTCATGGCGATGCGATACGTGCATCGCAGGGGTGCCGTGAAGACGATCACGTTCCGCAACGTACCGCCGCAGGTCGCGCGGGAGGTCGAGAAGCGCGCTGCCCGCGCCGGGGTCAGCTTGAATCGCGCCCTGGTGGACATCCTGGAGGAAGCCACCGGCCACGCGCGGGCCAGGCGACGCGGTCCGCGGTATCACGACCTCGATGCGCTCGCCGGAACGTGGTCCGCCGAGGAGGCCCGTGAGTTCGACGCCGCCCTGGCCGAGCAGCGCACCATGGGTCGCGCCCAGGCCCCCTGGAGGCGGCGCGGCAGCCGCTCCCGGGCCGGCACGATCGCCCCCGCGCGGGTCGAAGCCGGGCCTGCGCCCGCCTCCGCGCGCAACTTGGCGGAGCACCCGGTGACCCACGCCACGGACGGCTGCCGCCAGGCCGGCAAGACCGACCCGGGCCGCACTCGGTGAAGGTACTTCGGTCGCGGCGCAGGCTGCGTGCCGGTCAGCCCCGGCTGCTTGATCAGCCGCCGGTGGCACCTGCTAGCCGGCCCGGGGTACTCGTGCGCTGTCCCGGGGTACTTCTCCAGCGCGCCGGGCTTCGCGATCCGCAGCCCGCGGTACTTTTCCACTGACCGGCGGTACATTTCCAGCGGCCAGGAGGAGTCGTTTCGCGCCTTTGCCTCCATGTTCGCTGGCCGGCGCTCCACAACTGGTTCCCCGGGCCGGTTTCTCGCGCGCCCAGGACACGTGTTTTGGACCCCGAGGCACTTCTCCGCGGGTCCGGGGCAGTTTTTCGGGAACGCGACGCGGAGTTGCGTGGGCTAGCGGGGAGGCGCGGGCGGCGTGCCGGGCGCGGGCGGCGTCCCGGGCGCAGGCGGCGTCCCGGGGACGGCCGCACCGGTGCCCGGGCCGTAGAGCAGGTCGAGGTTGTACTCGGCGGCGCGGCCCGCGTTCCTCTGCCGCCTCCAGTAGCGCTGGCCGGCGCGGTTGAGCGCCTTGAAGTAGACCCACAGCGTGCCGTCGAGCACGTTGATCTGGTAGGTGTCCTGCTTGGCGTCGGCCTGGGCGGCCTTCTTGGCCGCGGGCTTCTGCGGCAGCGCCTCGCGCAGGCGGGCGCCCTCGACGAGGAAGTCCGGGCTTTGCGCGATCATCTCCTGCAGCTTGTCCTTCCACTTGCGGGCGTTGAAGAGTTCAGCCAGGCCGCCGATGCGGTCCGCGATCACGGTCGGATCGTTGCCGAGCGGGCCGCGCAGGGTGAGGCTGTCGGTGAACAGGTCAGGCAGCGGATCCTCGATCTTGGTCGCGCGGTTGACCACGAGCGCCTCGGCGTCGCGGCACCAGCGCTTGGCGTCGCGCACGGTGCGCCCTTCGTCGAGGCGGGCGGCGGACTTGACCGCCTGGCCCGCGGGCCGCGCCTCGCGCGCCTGGCGGTGCGCGTCGCCGCTCTTGAGGAACCCCGCGGCCCACGCCGCCGGGAAGCCGAAGCGCGCGAGCTCGGCGCCGTCGCGCGCGAGCAGCTTCTTGTGGTACTCGAACTGCAAAGCCACGCCATCCGAGCCGATCCCCTCGCCGATGCCGGCGCGGTCGGCCTCGGTCATGGCCTTGAGCATCACCTTCTCCTTCATGGCTCCCTCCTTCTCCCGGGCTGCTCCCGACGAGGGAACGCGTATCGCAGACCGGCGGAAGTGTCAAGAGTCGAAACCGGCGCTGGGGTGGACGGGCCGACAGATCGGGGCCCACCCTGGCGCCGCCGGCGGCTTAGGGGTCCGGCTGGGACGACGCCTCCACCACCGCGGCGAGGAAGCGGCGGAACTCGGAGGCTGGGTCCTCCGAGCAGAAGTCCATCGGAACCGCGCGCAGCTCGCGCCTTCCCTGGGCCTCGATGGACCCCATCAGCGCGTAGAGCCGCGGCGCGGCGTATCCGGACTGTCCAACCAGAGCTCGCGCCCGGCAGGTCCCCGCCTGCCCTATCATTCCGTCGGGACAGCCGGAGCCGGGGTACGCAGGATCGACCACGAGCTCGCCTGACACGGCGTCCACGCCCACCACCACGGGCCGCGCGGCCGCGAGCTCCACCAGTCGGCCCACGTACTCGTCGACCGGCACCAGGAGGTCTTCTGAGCGGTACCCAAAGAAGCAATTGGTCTCGGGCCGGTAGTCGGGCCCCCACAGGCGGCTGTCGGAGGTGCTGAAGTCCTCGATCGGGGTGATGATCAGGAGCCCGAGGACCGAGCCATCCCGCAAGAACCCAGGGTTCGCGTCCAGTGCCCGAAGCGCGGCCTCCAGCGGCTGATGGACGTAGCACTGGAAGTAGCCGCCGGCGGACCCGTTGGCCACACACGCGATCACCCCCCCGAGACGGTCGACCCCGCGGCCCATGAGGTCGCCCAGGTCCAACCACGGCGGCCACGTAGCGACCCCCAGGAGCGTCTCAGGGTCACAATAGCCGTCACAGAGCAGACCGTACGGCTGGCAGTAGGGAAGCAGCAGGCGCGCGCCATCGCCGTCGGTGTTGCCGGAGGCGCCCTCACAGCCCCACCCCTGGCCGAAGTCGCCGAGGTTGGACGTGACGACCCCCAGGCGCACGTCCAGCGCACGGCCTCCAAGCTCGGCCATGATGGCCTCGCTCAAGGGCCCCGCGACCGACTCGCGGAGTCCCACGGTGTCTCCCGGGACGCCGAGCACGACGAGCAGATCCACGGGCCGGGCCGGCACCTGGGCGTCGGCCGCCGGCTGCGCGGTCCCGCCGCACCCGAGGGAAACCCAGCACGCGAGGAACGCTACAGCACGCATGGCGGCACCGGCCTACCGGTTGTTGAGGATGCTCATGTAGAGGTAGTGATCGGTGTCGCGGTAGAAAACCGCGAGCGCGGTGGTCGAGCCCTTGCGGAGGGTCTGCGGGGCCCACCCGCCCAAGCCCGAGAGCGAGGTGATGGGCCCGACGTCCGTGGCCCCCGCCCACGGGTCGTACGGAGGCGTCCCGTCGGGAGGGAGGAGGAGCTCGTCGACAAGCTTCTGTTCCCCATCAGTCCAGTAGATCTGCACGAACTGATAGCCGGGAACATCGGTCGCGCTCACCGGCGCCTGCAGGCCATGCGCCTCTCCTCGGGCCAGGAGCCCGCCGTCTGCCCCGAGCAGGTAGGCGTGGTAGTAGTTCTGGTGGAGGAGGAACTGGGGCGGATCGGTAGCCTTCGACGAGGCCGCCACCCAGGTACCCTTGCACTGGCAGCCCTCGTTGGCATCGGGTCCAGGCCATCCCCCGACCGCGTACTCGACGGGGGCGGCCGTTGGGCCGCTGCCCCCGGCCGTGCGCGGGCTGCAGAGGCCGTCCCCGGCGGGCTCGCAGTAGTCGATGTCGAGGGGCGCGGTCACCGTCTGGTTCCAGTCCACCGTGACCGTGTGCATGTACCCCACGCTCTTGTTGCCGACCACCCGGTCGTAGTCGGAGTACACCACCAGCCACTTTCTGGCCCGAGGGTGCCAGGCGACCTGCGGTCGCTCGATACGGTACCCGCTCATGATCAGGAAGTCGCTGAGGATCTGGCCTTCCACCGGCGACACGAACATGCCCCGGAGTTCCTTGCGCGACTGCGAGTCGTCGGCGTCGTACGACACGTACACGACGAGCAGCTTCTCTGACCAGTGTTTGCAGCCTCCATTGGGATTGTACTTGGTGCAGACGCGCGCGGCGTCCCCCGAGGGCGTCCGCCCGGTGACCTTGTCCAACTGGACCTAGTGGCCCACGCCGAACGGAGCGCCCCCGTACATGTTCACGAACAGGTAGGGCTTCGGCGCCGAATCGACGAGGCGGTATCCGGCGATCCAGGCACATCCGTCCGCGTAGGTCGTTCCTGCAATGGTGCAACTCGTGGTGTGGCCCGCTTGGTTCACCGAGGGCGCGACCGGGTACAAGGTGAACCCGCTGTCCACCGGGCCGTTCCGGGTGTCAAATGACGAGAACCGCAGACGCCCGTCTGCGCCCCAGAAGGCCACCACGTAGACGTCGCCGTGCGTCCCGTTGTCGAACGACACGGTTTCCACGGTCGCCGCATGCACGCCCGAACACGGGTCGTCCTCCTCCCGCCCCTTCGCGTCCTCGCATGGTTGCCCGTACGCGGTGCGCTGCACCAGGATGTCCTGGGTCTGCCCCGGCCAGGGTGGAGGGACACAAGGCCCCGGCGCCCCCACGACGGCCACGAGAGCTGGGAGGAACGCCACCAACCTCATCATCCGGCACCTCCTTGGCTCGTCGGCAACGGGCCCGTCGGACCTCGCATCTGGCGTGAGTCGCCGCCCACGGGCGCCCCAGCACCGACCCAACCACGGTAGCATCGGCCT
This sequence comes from Deltaproteobacteria bacterium, assembly GCA_016218785.1. Taxonomy (GTDB): domain Bacteria; phylum Myxococcota_A; class Polyangia; order JACRCY01; family JACRCY01; genus JACRCY01. The sequence continues at coordinate 214 of JACRCY010000060.1, read as the reverse complement.
TCAGGGCGCGTCAACGCCCGGGTCCGCCTGCCATGTGCTCATAGACGTTCCCCACTCTCCCCTTGCCGCGAGCCTCGACTTGCGCACTTTTCGCGCCTCGTTTGAGCAGCCCGGCGACGCGCAGAGAAGGAGACGGCACGGCTGACTTCTGCGATGAGGTAGGTGCAAACCAATCCTCATGCGAGAGGCAGCCGTGCCAGATACCCTCATCGTT
>JACRCY010000496.1 GCA_016218785.1 Deltaproteobacteria bacterium | reverse complement strand
GCGAAACGAGGGGGCGGTGAAGCAGGGCGCGAGGACTTGGAGCAGGGCGGGAAAGCTGCTAACGATGAGGGTATCTGGCACGGTTGGCTCTTGCGTGAGGGTGGCTTTCACCTACCTCATCGCAGAAGTCAGCCGTGCCGTCTATTTTCCTGCGCGTCGTCGAGCCGCTCAAACGAGGCGGAAGAAGTGCGCAAGTCGCGCCTAGCGTGTGCCCTCGGCCCCGATGAGGACGAAGGGCGCGAACGACCGTGGTTGCGGGTGCTTGCGGGCGACCTCGCGCTGCGCCCCGGCGAGCGCGTCGGCTGCTCCCTGGCCGCGGTGGAGGCCGCGGTAGAAGGCGGTCCAGAACGCGGCAGCGGCCACGTCGTCGGGCTCCCACAGCGGCATGATGAGCGCGCCCGCGCCTGCCAGGCGGAAGGCGTGCGCCAGGGCCTCGAAGCTCGAGCCGTCGGCGAGGTCGGCCGGCGCCTCGATGGCGCCGATGGCCACGACCGACATGGGCAGCGAGAGCGCCACGATCTCGCGCAGCTGCAGCAGGCCGTCCGCGCCGATGACGCCGCCGAGCGCGATGGCCGGCTGCATGGCTGGCGAGCGGGTCTCGGCGCAGATGACGGGCGCGGCCAGGTGCAGGCGGCGGTACTCCTGCAGGTTGGCGCGCAGCAGCCCCTCCTCGCCGGCCCCGGCCGCCAGCACGGTGCAGCGGTCGACCCCGAAGGCCGCGGCCGCCACGTAGACCTCCCGCGCCGACCGCGGCGGCGTCCCGAGCTTGAAGCCGCGCACGGTGAGCGCCTCGGCCGCGGGCGTCGCGCGCGGCTTCGAGCCGGCGATGGCGAGGAGCTCGCGCCTGGCCTGGCCGCCGTGGGGGGTCTCGCGCGCGCGGAGCCACGCCGAGATGGAGGGCGCGTGCGTGATGACCATGCGCGCGCCGAGGAAGCCGGCGGGATCGGCGAGGGCCGCGAAGGGCACGAGCCAGAGGGGCCCGTGGGGCACGACGACGAGGCGCTTCTTTCCGTGGAGGGCGTCTCGGGCCGGCGCGAGGAGGAGCCGGGTCAGGTCGGCGGCCGCCGCCTGCGTCCGGCCGGCGTCCCCTTTCAGCGCGGCGCGCCGCCACGCGAGGGTGAGGCGCTCGAGGGCGTCCCGGCTCGGCAGGTCGTAGGCCCGGGCCTCCTCGCGCGTGAGCGTGACGAGGGTCGAGCCGTCGGGGCCGAGGAAGTACGAGAGGACCGCCTCGTCGGCGTGGAGCACGCGACGCACGACGGCGGCGGTCACGGGCTCCGCCTGCGCCGCGGCGAAGCGCATCGCCTGCTGCTCCTCCGCGGCGCGGGCCGCGCGGATCCGCTCCAGCTTGGTGCGCATGGAGCGCCGGGTGTCGGCGGCGATGCCGGGCCGGGTGAGCCCGAGCGCGATCGCCCGCTCCTCGCCGGCCAGGGCGCGGGCACGCTTCCGCTGCTCGGGCGAGTCGGCCAGCGTGGCGCCGGCGCGGGCCAAGAGGTCGAAGGTCGAGCGGGAGCGGGCCTGCTCGGTGACCAGGATGGCCTGGTCGAGGGCGCGCGCCTCACCCGAGCGACGGTGCACGCGGATGCGCAGCCGCGTCATGCGGTAGTAGGCGTCATCGGGGACGCCGGCGACGCGCCCCCCTGCGCCCGAGCCGGCCACGAAGTCGATCCCGGCCCGCATCGTCTCCAGGGCCTGCACCGCGCCCTCGTAGAAGCGAGCCGCCTCGGCCTCGCGATCCATGAGGGTCTCGGTCAGGTGGCCGAGGAGCATGTAGGCGCGCCACGCCAGCTCCGGCGCGGAGGTCTCGGCGGCGTGGTCGAGCGCCCGCTGCAGCTCGCCGGCTGCGCCCGCGGCGTCCTTGAGCTGCACCCGCGCGCGGGCCAGGAGCACGCGCGCCTCGCCCGCGCCGTAGCGCTCCCCCAGCACCTCGAGCGTCGCCGCCGCCCGCTCGAGCCGCGGCACCGCGGCCCGGTAGTCGCCGCGCTGGAGCTCCGCCAGCGCCCGGCTCAGATCGAGGCGGCCCGCGCCGTCGCGATCGCCGACCTCGGCGTAGACCCGCTCGGCGATCTCGTAGAGCTCGCGGGCGCCGACCTCGTCGCCGTCCCCGGCGAGGATGTCGCCCGCCTCGTGAGCGGCTGCCGCGGCGAGCTGTGACGACCCGAGGCCTGAGGCCACGTCCACCGACCGGCGCAGGTTCTCGCGGCCGGTGTCTCTCAGGCGCGCCTCGAGCTGCAGCCGGCCGAGGGTGAGCAGCGCGGCGGCCGCACCGCGTCGGTCGCCCGCGGCGAGGAGATCTCGAGTGCCGCGCTCCAGCGCGGGGAGCGCGGCGGCGAAGTCGTACAGCTCGCCGCGCAGCGCCCCGACCTCGGCGAAGACGCGACCGGCGGCGGCCCCGCCGAGGGCCGCGCCCAGCTTCTCCGCCCGGCCGATCTCGGAGAGCGCCTCGCCGTAGGCGCCGTGGACCACGGAGATGCGCGCGAGCCCGAGGCGGGCCACCGCCTCGCGCGAGGGGTCGCGCGCCGCGCGCGAGTTCGCGACCGCCCAGAGGAACTCCTCGCGCGCCTCGCCGAAGTCGGCGGCCTCGAGGGAGGCGTGCGCCAGCTCGGAGTGCGCGTCCGCGGCGCCGGCCTTGTCGTCGACCTGGGCGTAGAGCGCCAGCGCCTCCTTGGTGAGGGCGACGGCGAGGATGGGGCGCCCCTGGGCGCGCGCGGTGCGTGCCAGCCAGGTGAGCGTGGCGGCCGTGGCGCCGGCATCGCCCCGCTTCCGGTACACCTGCAGCGCCTCGCGGAACGCGCGCTCGGCCTCGGCGAAGCGCGCTCGATCGAGGGCCTGGCTCCCCTGCTCGAGGCCGCGCAGGCGCGCGGGCCCGGCCGGGGTCCGCGCGCGCGGCCCGCACGAGGGACCGGTCGCGACGAGAGCCGCCACGAGGGCCACCGCGGCGCCGCGGCATCGAATGTGAGTGCGGCCGGTCATGCTGTGAGCGATGGTAACACACGGTTACTGCATGACAAAATGGGACGCTCGTCCGGACCGCGCGGGCCGCGCGCGCAGCGCAGGCCGTTCGACAGCGATCGAGCCGCGTGCTAACCTGAAAGCAGGAGGCAGCTCCTCGGTCGCGCGAAGACGCATGCAGCACGCGCTCGTCGGTGTGGTGGCGTTGGCGACCGCCTGCGTCGGGGCGTTCGCGGGGTGCGGCTCGCGGCCTCCCGTGGTCCGGGCAGCGCCGGCCCCGCCCGGGCCCGACGTCAGCGGCACGTGGGACTGGGACGTCGAGGAGCGCAACGACGAAGGCGACACCCGCGTGGAGCGCGAGGTGTGGCACCTGACCCAGAAGGGGCGCGAGATCCAGGGGTACTACGACCGCGTGCTGACGGTGCTCTCCGGCGACGGGCGCCCCTTCGAGTGCTACCAGGACACCCGCTACCAGAAGTTCACGCGCTTCCGGATCATGGGCTCCATCGAGGGGGCCATGGTGCGCCTGCGCGAGACCAGCTACGAGACCCGCCCCGATCCGTGCGACGGCGGCCGGCGCAGCATGACCGTCTACGTCGGCCACCTGGAGGGCGGCACCATCACGCTCCGCTGGCCGCCGGCCGGGCAGCAGGTGCTGCGGCGGCGCGGCGAGGGGGCGGCCGGGCCGCCGCCGGCCGACACCACGGCGTCACTCACCCGGGCCGCGCCACTTCCGGCCGCCTCCGTCGGCGGGCTGTGGCTGTGGGAGTGGCGGACCATCGACGCCAACGGCGACGAGCGCGCCGCGCGCGAGGAGTGGCACCTGCGGCAGCGCGAGGGTCGGGTGCGGGGGGTCATGGACCGCACCGTGCGCGTGGTCAGCGGGAGCGGCGCGGCCTTCCCGTGCAGCGGCAAGCCCGAGCAGACCGTCGTGATGCGCTACCAGGTGTCGGGCCAGGTGAGCGGTCGGCGCCTGGAGATCACCGAGGTGGCGCACAGCCAGCTCGCCGGCGCCCCGTGTCGCCTCGACGCCGCTCCGCTCGCGTCGCACGAGGGGGAGATCGGTGTCGAGGAGATGGTCCTCTCCTCGGCGCGCGCGGCCGGCGAGCGCCACGTCCTGCGCCGCATCCGCCCCGAGGCCGGCGCGCCGAAGTGACGCCTCCGGGGCGTACCGCCCCCGTTCCTACTCCGGCGGCGGCCCGGCCGGGCTCGACGCGATGGCGACCACCACCCACGTCACGAGCAGCCCGACGAGCAGGATCAGCACGATGTGCCACCACTGGAGCTTCGCCGGCCGGGGCGTGAGGCGCTTCTTGTGGCGGGAGCCGTGGCGATGGCTGTGACGGTGACCGTGACGATGGCGGTGCGACCGCTCCTGCTCGCGGGCGTCCTCGTTGGGCCCGGAGTCGAGCAGGTCGGCGATGCGCCCGCGCACCTCGGCCTCGTCGGCGCGCTCCGCGAACTCCCCCTCGGCGCGTTCGTCAGGTCCAGATTCAGGTGGCACGATTCAAGAGGGATACTACCAGACGGGAAGCCGGCGCAGAAGGTCAAAGCCGGCGGTCAGTGATCCTTTTCCGCGAACACGATGGCCTCGTAGACCCAGAAGCGCGTACCGGAGCGCCACGCGTCGGCCGGCAGCCCGGCCTTGCGCGCGAGATGGGCGAGGGTCTTCTCGCGATCCCACCCCTGCTCCGGCGCGACCTGGGGCAGGAACGTGGCGCGGCGGCCGTTCTTCTCGATGATGATGCCGTGCTTGCCGACGACGAAGTCCTCGGCGCGCGGCACCTCCCGCGGTGCCGTGAGCGCCGAGACCTCGAGGTCGATGCCGGCGAGCTCGGCCGTCGTGACCGGCGAGAAGCGCGAGTCGTGGAGCGCGGCGCTCTGCGCGTTCTCGATCACGTCCTCGAAGAGCGGCCGGCGGGCGCTGAGGGTGCCGATGCAGCCGCGCAGCTCGCCGCGCGCTTTCAGGGTCACGAAGGCGCCGCCCGTCCGCCGCAGCCGCGGCGTGATGGCCAGCCCCTGCGCGAGGGCCGTCGATGACTGCCCCGTGCGCACGGCCGACTCCAGGGAGCGGCGCGCCAGCTTGAGGAGCGTCTGCTTCTCGTCCGGCGTGAGCCCCTCGCCCGCCGGGGCGACGGCCGGCGCCGCGGCCGGCGCCGCGGCCGGCGTGGCGGCGCCCGCGGGTGGTGCCCGGTACTGGCCGGGGCCGTAGACAACGAGGTCCACGTAGCTGACGCTGGAGCCCCAATCGCCCAAGACGTCGCCCGACGTGTAGTAGGAGAGGAGCTCGGAGTCGAGCGGCTGGCGCGGGGCGAGCGTCTCGATGACGAGCGAGATGGGGCGCGCGCCGCAGACGGTCGCGCCGGTCCGGTCGAGGTACGCCTGGAAGGCCGGCCGATCGAGCGCGCGGATCTGGTCCACCGCCCCCATGTCGAGCGTGCGCGTCTTGTCGCGCAGCGCCTCGCTCTTGCCGCGCAGCGCCGGGAACGGCTCGTAGTCGTAGTTCTCGCCGCGGTGGGTGAAGTCGGAGCTGGCGACGACGAGGGTC
>JACRCY010000488.1 GCA_016218785.1 Deltaproteobacteria bacterium | reverse complement strand
CGGTCGGAGCGGCCGCCCCCGACGCTGCCGCCGTCCCCGCGGCGCCGGCGGGACCCGCGGAGACCACGAGATCCACGGCGCTGCCGGGGGCCACGCTCGCGCCCACGGCGGGGCTGCTCGCGACGACCGCGCCGGCCGCCACCGCCGGGTCAGCCTGCGCGGTGCGCGCGCCCGGCTTGAGGCGCACGGCCTCCAGCATGGCCCGCGCCTCGGCCTCGGGACGCCCCACGAGCGCCGGCACCCGGGCCCGCTCGCCGGCGCGGACCACCTTGGCGCGGATGCTGCTGCCCCGCGCCACGCGCGAGGAGGAGAGGGGCTGCTGATCGCTGATGGAGCCCGGCTCGTAGCGCGGGTCGTCGACCTGCTCGGTCAGCTCGAGCAGCAGCCCGCGCGGCTCGAGCAGCTGCCGCGCCTGGTCCGGCTTCAGGCCGGCGAGGTTGGGCACGTCGACCTGCGGTCCCCCGGCCCCGCCCCCCGGTCCCGGGCTCACCGCCGCCCGCAGCACGAAGAACATGGCCGCGCTGACCACCGCCGATACCGCCGCCGAGACGAGCGCGTTGCGCATTGCCGGCCTCCCGCGGCGATGCTAACACGGAGGGGAGGCGGTGCAAGTGCGTCGCCCCGGCGCCGGTCAGTCGAGCCCGTCGAGGACGCCGAGCAGGTCGGCGGGGGCGGCGATGAGCGCGTGCGGCTGCGCCGCCTCGAGATCGGCGCGGCCGCGGTAGCCCCACAGCGCGCCCACGCCGACCATGCCCGCGCGACGCGCCGTCTCGACGTCGCTGGCGCTGTCCCCCACCAGCACGCAGCGCGCCGGCGGCAGCCCGAGGCGCTCCGCGATGAGCAGCGCGGCGGTCGGATCTGGCTTCTTGGGCCGGTCGTCCGCCTCGCCGAGCACCGCGGCGAACGGCCACGCCGCGAACAGGCGCGCCACGACCTCCCGCGTGCCCGCCTCCGCCTTGTTGCTCAGCACCGCCAGGCGCACGCCCCGCTCCGTGAGGCGGTCGAGCAGCTCCGGCACCCCGGGGTAGGGGCGCGTGCGGTCGCAGAGGTGGTCCTGGTACAGCCCGCGGAACTCGCGCAGGACCGCGTCGGCGAGGCCCTGCCGATCGGCCGGCAGGGCCCGCGTCACCAGGTCGCGCCCGCCGTGGCCGATGAAGCGGCGGTAGTCGTCCGTCGCGCACGGCGGGCAGCCGTGGCGCGCGAGGACCGTGTCCATCGCCCAGGCTATGTCGGCGATCGTGTCCGCCAGAGTGCCGTCAAGATCGAAGACGGCCCCTCGAGCGGCAGGTGCGTCGTGGCACACAGGTCCATCCCCAGGTGCTGCTCGAAGAAGGCGAAGGTGTCGCGCCAGCAGGCACGCGCGTTCGGGCGGAACGCCAGCGCCTGGAACGCGTGCATCTCACCCTCGTAGTACCGGTCCTCGCAGGGCACACCGAGCCGGTCGTAGGCCGCCCGCAGGCGTCGCGTGTCGTCGAGGATCGGGTCCTTGGTGCCCACCGAGGTGAAGCAGGCCGGCAGCGGCCGCTCCGGGGCCACGCCCCGCTCGAGCACGCAGAGCGGGTCGGCGAGGTCGTAGCGCGGGTCGCCGGGCCGCGCGTCCTCGCCGAGGTACGCGCTCTCGACCTCGACCAGGCGGTCGGCCACGAAGCTCGGCAGGTGGCGCCGGCGGGCGAAGCGCGCGCTGTCGGTGGCCTGGAGGAGCCCGCAGGCGGGCCACAGCCCCCGCGGCACCACGCCGGTGTCCCACACCGCCCGCGCGAGCGGCTCGTCGCGGCGGTAGCACGCGGCCACGGTGAGCGCCGTGACCAGGTTGGCGCCGGCCGACTCGCCCGCGAGGACGAGGGTGCCGAGATCGCCGCCGTAGGCCGAGGCGCTCCGCGCCAGCCAGACGTAGGCCGCGGCGGCGTCCTCGAGCGCCGCCGGGTAGCGGTGCGCGGGCGCGAGGCGGTAGCTGATGTTGAAGACGACGAAGCCGCGCCGCGCGAAGGCGAGCCCCATCACCCAGTGGGTGTCCTTCGACAGGATGCGGAACCCGCCGCCGTGGACGTAGAGCACCACCGGCCGCGGCCCCTCCCGGTCGGTGGGGCGGTAGACGTCGAGGAGGTGCTCGCGTCGCCCACTCGTGGTGTAGGGGATGTCGCGCAGCACCTCGACGTTGTAGAGCCCGGGCTTCGCCAGGGGGTGGTGCTGGAACAGCCGCGCCAGCCCGCCGTAGAACCCGTCCATCACGACGGAGCCGGCGCGACGCCGGATGCGCTCACCCCAACCGCTCGTCATGAAGCCATCGCCTCCCGGGCCTCCTGCCGCTCGAGCCACCAGTTGTAGACCCACATGCTCGCGGCCGAGGCCACGCCGATGCCCATGAGTATGCACCACCCGGCCGTGGCGCTGCCGGGCTTGAGCTGCAGCAGGCCGCTCTCGAGCGGCACGGCGCCCTTGCACATCACCTCGTTGAAGATGGCCGCGCCCACCGGGCCGCCCACCAGCGAGCCAATGGCCATGGGGAGGTTGGCGTAGCCGAGGAAGAGCCCCTCCTGCCCTTTCGGCGCGAGCGCGCCGATGTACTCGTAGGTGCGCGCCGACGTGAACAGCTCGCCGAAGGCCACGAGCGCCACGGTCAGCACCACGAAGAGGGCGCCCACGGGGATGAGCTCCCACAGCGGGACGCGCACCCCGCCGCCCATGAACAGCGGGACCACGTTGAGGAGGAAGGCGACCGCGATGATCACCGCGCCCACGACCATGGAGCGGATCGGCCGCATCTTGCCGAACAGCTTCGTGATGAGCAGCTGGAAGAAGACGATGACGAAGGGGTTGGCCATCGTGTAGATGTCGACGGGCGGCTCCTTCTGCACCACCTTCTCGAGGTAGAGCGGGAGCACGTTGTAGACCTGCGCGTAGAGGAAGAAGAAGCCCGAGGAGACCAGCAGGAAGAGCGCGAAGCGCAGGTTCCCGAGGACCAGGAACATGTCGAGGAGGATACGGCCCACCCTCCGCTTCGGTTTGGCCGGGGCCCCGGTGGGCGCCGCGGCCTGGTCGGGGTCCGCGTAGAAGAGGAGCACGACGAAGAAGGCGATCACGCAGCAGACCGCCGCCACGGCGAAGATGGCGCTGATGCTGGTGCGGGTGCGGACCAGGTAGGCAGTGCCGCGGCCCGTGAGTGATCCGATGTTGATGACCATGTAGAAGATGGCGAAGCCCAGCGTCGCCCGCGCCGCGGCCGTCTTCTGCACGGTGCCCGAGATGCACGGCTTGATGATCGAGCCGCCCATGCCGATGAGGAGCAGCGCCAGCAGCACGGGCGCGACCTCCCGCGCCGTGGCCGTGATCTCCATGCCGGCCTGCGGCAGCAGCGTGGCCCCGCCGAGCCAGACCGGGTAGCCCATGAAGAAGTACCCGATCGCCAGCAGCACGAACGCGACCAGCAGCGAGCGCCGGAACCCCACCACGTCGGCGATGGTGCCGGAGAGGATGGGCAGGAAGTAGACGAGGGTCCAGAGCAGGCCGTTCAGCGTCGAGGGCCAGTACTTGCCGAGCCCGAGGCGCCCCAGGTAGATGACCACGAAGCTGGCCATCGCGTAGTAGGCGGCGCGCTCGAAGAGCTCGGTCGTGTTGGCTGTCCAGAAGGTGCGCGGAAACGGCGGCGCCGGCTCCGGAGCAGCGCTCGTCTCGGGTGCGGGCGGCATGGGGTGGCCGGATTCTACCTGCCGGCCGCGAGGGAGTCCAAGGCCTCCCCGCGTCGCGCCGACCGACGGCCGGCCTGGCGCCGTCGGCATCGCCGCTCGCCTCCGCCTCCCGCTCGTCCCGGGGATGGTATCACGGACGCGGCGTGGTGGGCGCTCCGTGACGCCCGGCACCGCCGGAGAAGCGGGTGACCCCCGCGGCCGTCTCGCCCGAGTCGATGACGGCCATGCCGTGGTCGAACTCGCGGCGCAGCGCCTCGGGGAGCGGCAGCGACCACTGCTCGTACGACGACCGGCGATCCTCGCGCAGGCAGCGCTGCGGCAGGGCGCCGAGCTCGTGCGCCAGGGCGAGCGCGGCGGGCAGCGCCTGGCCCGGCTCCACCAGGCGGTTCACGAGCCCGAAGGCGAGCGCCTCCTCGCCGCTGACACCGCGCCCCGTGAGGATCATGTCGAGCGCGCGGCTGTGGCCGATGAGCCGCGGCAGCCGGATGGTGCCCCCGTCCATGAGCGGCACGCCGAAGCGGCGGCAGTAGACGCCGAACACCGCGTCGCGCGCGGCCACGCGCAGATCGCACCAGAGGGCCAGTTCCAGCCCCCCCGCGACCGCGTGCCCCTCGACGGCCGCGACCACCGGCTTGGAGAGGAGCAGGCGCGTGGGGCCGAGCGGCCCGTCGCCGTCCACCGCCAGGCGGAGCACGCGGCCGGCGGCCAGCCCCTTCAGGTCGGCGCCGGCGCAGAACACCCCGCCCGCTCCGGTGAGCACGGCCACGTCGAGGGCCGCGTCCCCGTCGAAGGCGCGGAACGCGGCGGCGAGCGCCGCGGCCGTGTCCACGTCCACGGCGTTGCGCACCTCGGGTCGGTCGATGGTGACCACGGCGACGCGGCCGTCGTGCTCGAGTCGTACGGTCATGGTGCCTCCTTGGACGTCGCGAAGCGGCTGGCCGCGGTGGTCACGAGGATGACGGTGCGCTCGCCTGGCGCGGGTCCCTGCGGACACCTGGGGACGTCGGCCGCGGCGGCCTCGTGCACGGCGAGCGTGGTGGTGCCGTGGCCCCGCACGAGGAACGGCCGCATCCCGGGATCGACGCCGTGCGCGCGCGCGTAGAACGCTACGACCGTAGCGGCCTCGTCGGCGCTGGCGTACGCCGTCCAGCGCACGCGGAGGGCCCCGGCCGTCGAGTGCTGCGAGCAGAGCCGCCGCGCCCCGGGGTAGGGCGCGAACCCGGCGGGCCACACGGCCAAGGGTTCGCCGCCGTCAGGCGCGCCGCCAGCGCCGCCGCCTGCCCGGCCGCCGCAGCCCGCCGCGTGCTGGCAGGCGATCACCGCGAGGGCGACCCCGCAGGCTAGCACCACGTGGAACAGGCGCGACACGCGCCGTAGCTTACCGCCGCGGCCGCGGGCGTGGTAGCCTCGGCAGCCGACCGGCTGCCGAGAGCGACCCGGGAGGCCGGCTGCCGTGGCTCATGGCGACCAAGGGGCGCGGCGGCTTCTCCGAGTACCGCACCCACCGGTGCTTCAACGCCACGCTGACGGGCCCGCGCGGCGAGCGCCCCATCGCGATCCTCGTCCTGGACCACACGCGCGACGGCGCGGTGCGCCGGACCATCGAGGCCATCAGCGTCCGGCGGGAGTGCAAGTGCACCCGGAGCGGCGGCTGCCGGCTGCGGTGACGCGCGGGGCCGCGCCGCGCCGTCACCTCGACAGGACCTGGGCCAGCAACTCGGCCACGGCCGGCGCGAGCCCGGGCGGGGCCTCGTGCGCGGGCAGCCGTCCGTCGTGCCCCTGCCGCTGGCCGTCACCGGCGCGGTGGATCCGGTCCTTGCCCTGTCCATCGCGGTCCTCGACCCCCTCCTCGCCGGAGGCGCCCTCGTCGTCTGGCTGCGCACGTGCAACGCGCAGTGACCGAGTCGCGCTGCCGGCCCGCGCGCGCCGCACCTCCCCTCCGGCTCACCGGCCGGGGAAGCTCGGCTTGCGCTTCTCCGCGAAGGCCGCGATGGCCGCGTAGAGATCCTCGGAGGGGACGATGCTCGCGCTGATGGCGGCGACGTGCTGGAGGGCGTCGTCGATGGTCTTGCCGATGCCGTGGTTGAGCACCACCTTCGACGCCTGGACGGCCAGGGGGGAGTTGGCCGCGATCGCCAGCGCCAGCGCCTCGGCGCCGTGCATGAGGGCGTCGTGGTCGGGGTAGACCTCGTTGACCAGCAGCATCTCCTTGGCGCGGGCGGCGTCGAGGTCCTTCGCGGTGAAGGCGAGCTCGCGGGTCATTCCCTGACCCACGATGTGCGGCAGCCGCTGCAGGACGCCCACGTCGGCCACGAAGCCGACGGCCGCCTCGCGCAGCGAGAAGATCGCGTCCCTGGTGCAGAGCCGGACGTCGCAGGCCGTGATCAGGTCGAGGCCCGCCCCGACGCAGTGACCGTGCACGGCGGCGATCACCGGCTTGCGGCACCGCTCGATGCAGGTCATGGTCTCCTGGAGCTCGCGGATCCTGTGCAGGAAGCTCCACTTGATCCCACCCAGCTGCTCGCGGTTGAGGAGCGCGGGGAACTCGGCCGCCATGGCCATGAGGTCGATGCCCGCGGTGAAGGCGCTCCCCTTCCCGGCGACGATCACCACCCGGATCGCGTCGTCCCGGTCGAGGTCTTCGAAGATCGGGATGGACTCCCGCCACGCGGGCGGGTTCATCGCGTTCTTCTTCTCCGGCCGGTTGAGGTACACCCAGGCGATCGGCGGCTGCTTGTCGACGAGATAGAACTCGTAGTCGGCCATGGCCAGGCTCCTTGGACGGCGCAACAATAGCAGCGCCGGGTCTGGTGGGGAACCCGCTCCGGCCGGCCGTCTTGGCAGGTCCGTCGGGTCGCGGTAGTCTGACTCATGCTCGGACGGCAACGATCGGCACGCGGCCTCTTCCTCGCGATCTCGGCGGCGCTGCTGGCCGGTTGCCCCCGCGGGCAGCCCTCCGTCCACGGGAGCGCGCCCTCGTCGGCGCCGTCGGCGGCCCGCGCCCACGCGGCCGCGGCGAACGGGCAGGCTCCGGCACGCCCCGGTCCGGCCGCCGCCCCGCCGGGCGGCCAGGAGCGCCTGAAGCTGCCCTTCAATCAGGCCGCGGCCCACTGCTACGCGAAGCTCGCGACCAACCCGGCGCTCATCAAGGGCTTCGCGCGGGCCAGGTCGGCGGCGAGCGCGCCCGACGTCCCGTTCGGCGCCCGCCTGGCGCAGGCGATGAAGATCCACATGGAGACCGTCGCGCAGGACGAGTCCTACGGCGGGACCTCTCCCTACATGTGCTGCGTCTACGACCTGCTCCGCGGCATGTTCGTGACCGAGGCCCGCAGCATCGGGCGGTCGAGCACCGACACCACGGCGAAGGGCAAGGCTGGCGCGGCGCTGAAGCGCGAGCTCATGAGCCTGCCGTTCGAGGCGCCCCAGTGGAAGCAGGGGCTGCGGGGCATGATCCTCAAGGAGATCGAGACCGTCCTCGGGAAACCCGAGTAGCGCCGAGCCGCCGGCGCGCAGGCGTGTCGCGCGCG